>NZ_JAOCLK010000073.1:0-9870 GCF_029845265.1 Ectopseudomonas oleovorans | reverse complement strand
GCCTGTTCCCAGCCCCGATGACAATCTCGCCGAACAGTTCGAGTGCATGACAGCGCGCATCCTAGAGGAGCGGAATCAGGCCTACACCAAATTCCTAGAAGCAGAGCGCCTCTTCGAAAAGTACATTGGACAGCCAGACTTCAATAAGCGTGACGAGGTTGGCTTCAGTGTTTCATCCTCATCATTAGCTTTTGGAAGAAGAAGACTTGAAGGCGTCTACCACAATCCATCCGTACAGGCTCTCTATGCGCACTTCAAGAAAGCCAATCTAACTACCGAGTCCCTAAAGAGCATAGGTGCACAATGCTGGCTTCCAGGACGTTTTCAACGCATCCCAGCAGAAGAAGGTATTGAGTTGGTAGGTAGCGCAAATCTATTTGAGGTCAATCCCGACCTACCAAAACGGATTGCTGACATCAACTTTGGCGATGAGGCTCAGGGGCGAGTGAAAGAAGGATGGCTGCTTTTGGCGCGCTCAGGCCAAACCTACGGGCTCAACGGAACACTTGCAATCGCCAACAAATTCCTAGAAGAAAAAATCATTTCAGACCATGTGATTCGGATAAAGCCTAGGGAAAACTTTAGTAGTCGAGTAGGCTATATCTACACAGCACTTTCGCACCCGACCCTGGGAAGGCCTCTCGTTAAATCTCTGGCCTACGGTTCTAGCATCCCGGAAATTGAGGTTGAGGATGTCAATAACCTGCAGGTTGTTCGGCTCACAGAAGAGCAAGAGGCAGCCATTGCTGATCTTGCTGAAAGTGCAGCTAAGCTCTATGCGGACGCAGACATTCTGGAGAATGAAATGACAACACTCATGGAGCAGCATCTGCAGAAAATTCTCGGAAAATAGTTCAAGGCCGCCAAGTAAGCGGCCTTTCTCATTCGAAGACATTTAGTAGAGGTGTCCAGATCCTGCGCAGGACAGCCAAAATATGTCGACCCATGGAGTTCCTCCGGGGTGCCTTGGCAGCAGAGCCACCTGCTAAAAGATCTAGTAAATTGTATTAGCAGCTCTTTTCAAATCGCAAACCCGAGACCAAGGCAGCTCCGCTGCCGCAGCCGGTCGAGGGTTGGTACTCCGAACTTGACCATGGCACGTAAACGGCGGGGTCATGTAGTGCTCAGGAAGACCCGATTTACTTGAGGAGATGGAGTGCGGGTATTCAGGACAGGCCGTGCAGCTCTTACTTCAACGGGGCACAAACCGCTGCCCCCTTGGCCGATCTGGGATTGACCATAGAGGCTGGAGGTCTTGTTCACGCAGTGTCCCAATGCAGCTGAGATCTCCTCTTCGCTCAGCCCAGCCCGCTTCCAGTCGCTAGCCGCGGCGTTGCGGAGGTGGTACGGGCAGACCCTGAATTTCAGTCTCGGCCATAACTTCTGTCCGGCTGACGACAGCGCTGCGCGCCAGTTGGTAGTTTTCTCGATGTCGACAACCGTCTCGATCTTTTCCGTATCTGGTGCGACCTTTCTGCAGACCTCATAGAGAGCCCTAACCAACGGACTCTGATCGACTCGATAGGTGATTTCTCGCCAAGGCTGCCCTTTCTGAGCAGTAACCTTGACGCCGTTGTCGACCCGGATAGTCAGCAGCCCGCTCTCTTTGCAAATCACTTTAACGCCTTTCTCGAGTTCACCTGGTCGACATCCCGAAATAGCCTCTACCAGATATGCCAGTTCGTACTTGCTGCCCTCGAGCTTTTTATACAATTGCTCCCGCCAATTGCCAGGCAGGTATTTCAAGTCAGACCGCTTTGATTTTCGCCTTACCGTATTCTCCAGGGGACACTGTCCTTTGTGCCTTTCAACAATATTCAGGATTCCGATCGCTCCTTCGATCACTGACACTTGGTATCTGAGGGCATTCGTATCACCCGCACGCTGGGCCGCATCCTGGCTCCGCAATGCTTCCTGAAGCTGAACACGACAACAGTGAATTGTTGCGGCCACTCTTCTCCGATATGTAGACTTGCTTTTGGTTGCGCAGATTGCTGACCATAGTTTTTCTGGATCAGCTCCTTCATCGCCAACCATACGATTATATTCGCGAACATAATCATCATCGGTAGCCTTAGATCGGCTTCTGGACGGCATCTGCTTTATCCGTTGGCGAGCCGTTCTTACGATCTCGAAAATCTCTTCCTGGGCCTTCATACAGCTCTCCCCTGTGACCTAACTCATTCGATTCGGCTGGCTGACGGGGCACCTTTCGCTACGCGAATCGCCGTTCCGGCGACCGGTGCCCACATTCACGCAGCTGCGTGAATGTGTTTTCTTTATTAGGTCACTTACGACCTATCATTTTTAGGTCACACATGACTCATCGACGTTTAGGTCACATGCGACTTTTTCTTTGGCTAATGCTTGTACATCCGCAATCACTTTGCTTGAATATTCTCATCGCATCACGCATGGAGACTTTCAATGTCATCTTCCGGATATCAAGTTGGTTTATCTGCCGGTTACGCGCACTCTCGCGCAACCCAAGCATCATACGAAGCTGTAATTAGTGAGTGGCGCTCGCATTCAGAGAACCTGAAAAATCAGGTGCACGCTTTGAATGAACGCATTGAAATTATGCAAGGCCATTTTGAAGCGAATAACTATGTTTTACTTCTGTTATTAGAAGAGTTAAGAAAGACCTCTCCTAACTCTCCACTACTTGCAAAGGAAAACAGGGATTCGCTTCGCCAGAAGGCCTTTGATAGGTATCTTGAAGATCGTGGGTATGAGGGAGAAAGCTCGCGCCCCCGGAGGTAATTAACCTCCAGGAGGCGGCCCGCCAAGCAGTGTTTTGTTATCAGGCATGCCTCGGCCAGAAGCGCCAGAACTAGAATTGTCAGGCCCCTTGCCGTGTTTCGCTCCACCACCCAGGCCACCAGCGGCCCCGTGCTTGCTTTCCCTAACACCGGCCACAAACACGTCCTGCCCACCATCACCAGTGCGCTCAGCGTCCGCGATGCCTCCGGTAGCGCCTTGGCCGATCCAACGGAGAATGTTGTCCGGTACCCAGTGAATCAAGCTGAAGACGATGTGCACGACCGTAGTCATGATCACAACGTAGATGGCCACGTAGGCAATGAAGCTCACAATGCCGGTCATGCTGTCAGCCTGGATTCCCGAGACGACAGACATGAAGGCCGCATTGATGTAACCGACGATAGGCTGGGTGAGCAACATCCCTCCAACCAGGCCGAATAACATCAGAGCAGGCCGCATCACGAGCGAGAGGATCATCATGTAACCCTGGCCTGCACGGCCGACCGTATCGTCACCGTCTGGATGGATGTGCGCGACAGCGAACAGCGGAGCAGCAATAACAGACTCCAGCACCAGAACGAACCAGTTCACAATCGAGGTCGTCCAGGTGATGAAGGGGATCATCGGGACGTAGGTGCTCAACGTCACGCCGAAAAAGAACAATAACAGCACCAACGTCGTCACGAGGCCAGACGCAAACTGAATTACGGCTCCTACGTCGAATACGCTTCCCACAGTGACCTTGGCCGCCAGCGAATTTGCAGCCCCACTCACTCCGGCCATCGAAGCGAGCATTACCTCACCTATTGTCACGATGACGTCACCGAAGCTTTTCATCTGGCTCATGTGGTTGAGGTTGGAGCCAGCGATGCTCTGCGTCATCTGGTTGATCGCGCCCATGAACGGGGCGGACATCATCTTCTTGACGTACTCCCAGGCCCCTTCACCGTCACGGGGCTCTCGCACGTTGGTCTCGGCGTAGTAGGTGTTCCGGACCGAGTCAACGCGATGCTTGGCATACTCGTCGGCGGTGAGCATGACGTCTGCGTATGTCTGGAGTGTCTCCTTGGTCTCCTTGTCGACGATGGCAATGGGATCTGCTGCTGGCAGACCGTTCAGCGTGGATTGCATCACGTCGTTCATTTTGACGATGTGGTTGTACCAGGTGCCGGCGAACAGCCAACCGCCGTCCTTGGCGGCCTTGAGGAAGTCCGCTGCAGCGCGATCACTAGTCTGCATCACGGCAGTCTTGGCGGCGGCACGAAGCGAGTTTTCATAGGTGTTCGCTGCGGCGTCGATCACGCCCGGGGCCGGCTTTTGCCCAGCGACGATCTGCTGTGCCGTCGGCCGTATATCCTGGATCATCTGCTGGATGGCTTTGGCGTGTGCCGCGAGAATCGGCTCTTTGATGACCTTGGTGTTGCTGTTGCCCTCTGAGGCCTCCCAGGATTGCTTCCAGGTGAGAGCGCCGCACACATCGGGGTTCATGTAGGAGTTGTCGTTTGCCTTCCATTTGTAGTCGGTGACGGTGTAGGTCGCCTTGTTGTACTTCTGGACCATGTTGATGCCGCCGTAGACAGGTATGGCATCAGTGATGTCGACGTCTATCTCGCCGGTGTTTACCACCTTGCGGGTGGACGCTACCGCCTGTATGCGCGTCGACCGGCCGGAGGCCTCGAACTGCTTGTTCATCGCCGCGCTGCAGACCTCGAATTTCAGGATATTGGCCGCGAGCGGCCTGGAATCCGGGATTAGCGGTCGAGACAGCATGCCGTCCTTACCGATCTGGTCGACGGCCTGGCTCCAGATCGCGTCTCCTACGCCAACGCCCTGGATCGCGAGCCAGAGCACCATGATCTGTATTAGCGAGTAGCCATGCCCGAGCGGCAGTAGCAATGCGCCGCCGGCAGCGGTGCGCAACGGGATCCAAATGTCGCTCATCTTCCGGCCAAGGACCTCGCCATCCTGAGCGGAGTCCACAGTGCCTTTGATCGTGGTGTAGGCGATGAAGATCATCCCCAAGAACATCACGGCGCCGCCGAACACGGACATCATGCTGCCCAGCACGTCCTCGGTTTCGCCTCCCTCCACATTTCCGCCCGAGTGGATGGTGCTCACGATCGAGCCGAAGACTTCTTTCAGGAAGTCGACGGATGTGTCGCCTGGTGGCGGGGTGAATTGGTTCAGTCCGCCAGGGGAGTCAGCATGCGCTGTTCCCCCAAGAATTGCGGCAAGGAATAGGCAGAGCAGCAGTGACTTTCTCATTTGGCCGCTCTCCGCTGTGCTGGCGGTAGAACCAAGGGCGTGCAAAGAGCGTCATGCACATACATCAGGGCATACGGGATGCCGGCGAGGGCATAAAACTGACTTCCGCCGGACAAGTACTGCTGCACGGCAAAAAGGGCCAGTACGGCAGTTATGGGGAACACCCACCAGCCTGGTAATCCACCCCATACGCGATGCTGGCCTAGTGGAGCTCCCAAGTTAGTCAGTAGCAACAGCAGATAAAAGGCGCGATGCGTAAATCGCGTAAATGCAGGTGAACCTAGAATCGCATCGAAATTTACTGTTGGCATGCGAGTAGCCCCGCAATTTCTACAGTACGATAAAGCACTCTCCGACCAACTTTAACTCGACACTCACAAATACCTTTAGCCAGTTCAGTTTTGCGCCATAGAAATGTGCTCAACCCTCTAGCAGTCATTCCCAATAGATCAGCAAGCTGGCTTTGCGAAACCAACGGGCCAAATCGGTTCAAAAAGTCTTGTTCAAATTTTGTTTTCTGGTTCTGCTGAGTCATCATAACCGCGTTCATTTGGAGCACCTTTGTAATATCTCGACAGGTGCTCAAATGCTCTCGATAGCCAAGCAGTACGTCAACAAGCGCAGAATTAAGTGGCTTTTGCCACACTCGGGGTTTCCCACGGTAAAAGACCTAATAAACCCCGAGGAAAGTTTCGTCACACCGAAATCGCTCGGGGTTTAGCCCAATGAAACGCATAACAAACCCCGAATAAAATTTATTTTTATCAATCTCTAGAAATCAATAAAAAACTACAATGCCCCATAAGCTTTCACCTTTCCCCCATATCCTTTCACCTTCCACCCCATAGACATTCACCTTTTGCCCCATATCCTTTCACCATGGCTCCCCATAAACTTTCACCCTCCACCCCATAAGCTTTCACCTTTCGCCCCATATCTATTCACCCTAGCCCCATAAACGTTCACCTTACACCCCATAAACGTTCACCAACACAACAGATAATCCTTAAATAACAATTACTTACGCAGCGCAAAGCTATCCCTCTGTTTGTCTGTTTGCTCTTTTTAAAAAAGAAAAACAAACAGACAAACAGACTGGACGAAGAGGGTGTGGTGGAATTAAATTGAAGGAGCGGTACTGGTTGGGGCTGCAACCCCAGCCAGTACCTAACCACCTGAGACCGTTGGAGGGTCCAAAATGGCTAAAAAGACTATACCCGATATCGTGCTAGACGACGCCCTGGTGACCGCCAATCCTCGATTAGAGGATCCCAAAGCCGAATCCGAGCTCAAAGCCCTGAGACAGTTACTTGGCCCAGCATGCGAGAAAGTTGTTGAAGCATATGCAACAGTTTCCAACCAAAAAGGTGCGAAACGTGCCTTCAGACACTTCATTCAAAACTTAATCGCCGCAGCCTAATACTTGCCCATTATGCCCCACTCTCGTTGAGCGAATACGTGGGGCTATGAGGCATTCAAGGCTGGCCTTTATAAATCCCAAAATCTTTGCGCTGAGCCAAGATAGCCTTCACAACGAGCAACAAGGCAATACCCGACAGCAGCAGAATGAACACCATCTCCCTAAAAGCTGAGAAAAGGTAACTTAGATCACCCCTCGCCTTTAGTACGCCAAGGGTCATCAAGACTGTACACAACACGACACCAATCAGCGAGCCCGCAATGATAATCTCTCTCTGCCGCTTATCGAACGGTGTATCCTGATGAAATGCGCTTATACCATCTCTTAGAGACGCACCAAATAGAGCAAGCCCGGCAAAAGGCCAGGCCACCAGGGACTTAATTTCTTCCTTTGTTCCTCCTACCGAAAAGATTACAACCATCCAAACAGCAACAGGCAACAATACGAAAGCAACTTCATAAAATGCCTTTGTCACAACTGAAAAATAAATCTTAAACCAGCTCCACACTTTCACTGTTCTCCAAGTAATAGCCTTATTGTCTGTTTTGGCTCAGAGCGACCACCAACTCAACAACTCGCCCAGAGCCTTCTCACCAAATCTGGCATGCCCCCACTCGATCGCCGAGCTGTAGACGCCTTCCACAGCTGCAGACGCCACCACCCTGATTTCACTCGCCCCCACAGTTGGCGAGTTCAGTAGCCCAGCGACCAGCAGAGCGTCATCAATCGAGGACAAAACATCTTGGTGCTGAACACCATCCATGAGAAAGCTCACGGTGCAGGCACCGACCCAACCGGCGCCAACCCGGGAATCAACACCAGAAATCCCGAAGCCTGTTAGGAGGCGGCGGAAGCGAGGTGGCGGATCGATTTCCTGCCAAGCGGCTAGATGAGGGCTTGTATCCATCGCAATTCTCGCTCCTGTAATGCCATGACCGCCTAGGCTGATTGCGTGAGAAATTGCGCTCATCTTGACCGCAAAACACGTTCGACCTGACCAGTAGACGGCCGAGGCCTGCCTGACAAAAATCGACTGTGACACTGCCGTACGCTGAGGTGTCGCGGGCACACGCAACGTGGTGTAGATGATGCGCTGACAGCTCAGTCAACTTCGATGCACGTATTGTAAACAGCCCAGATATGCTGGTGTTTAGCAAAACAGGGAAAGTAAAGGATGAGCAATAAGACCGCTTGGGAGAAAGCAGCTGAGGCACAGGGCACAACCGAATCGGAACGAGCTCTAGCCCGGCTCGCCCGCAAGGCGTTCCTGAGTATGTGGAGCTACCCAAACGTTTATAGCGACGAGGGTAGATCGGGCGGCAAGGGCGACGGCAAGGAGTTGGTAGACCTATTGGTGGTCTTTGGCACCGATGTGCTTCTGTTCTCCGACAAACATTGCGCGTTTCAGTCGGACGTGGACATTAAGATTGCCTGGCCGCGATGGTACAAGCGGGCTATAGAAAAATCTGCAAGGCAGCTTGCAGGGGCCGAAAATTTCCTACGCCGGTTCCCGGACCGCGTGTTTGTCGATAAATCATGCCAGACCAAGTTGCCGGTGACGCTTCCGGATCCCAGCGTAGCCCGCTATTTCCTGATTGCTGTTACGCGAGGCGGCCATGAGGCAGCGGTTCGGCACTTCGGCGGTGGAAGCAGCGGTAGCTTGATGCTCAACAGCATGCTTGAGGGGGATGCCCACTACGAACACCCGTTCGAAGTCGGATTTCCGCTGAAGAACCGCCGCTTCGTCCACCTCCTCGATGAGATGACGGTCGACGCCCTTTTGGAGGAGCTGGACACTGTCCCCGACCTTGTCGACTACCTAGTTTGCAAGGAGCGCTATTTTGGCTCGAACGGCTTGTTCATGCACGTTGCCGGCGAAGAGGAGCTACTAGCGCATTACATGTGCACGATGGAGAACGGCAAGCACGCCTTGCCCAAGGTGCCGCCTGGCACTCAAGCCGTCACCCTCCTGGAGGGAGACTGGCGATTCTATCGATCAAGCCCTCAACGTGCGGCTAAACGCGAGGCCGACCAGGGCAGCTACATGTGGGATGCGCTCATCGAGCACCAAGCGTCCTTTGTTCGCACCGGGACAGCTATCGGCCTTCCCGACACGCCGCCGGAGACCATTGACCACGAGCGAATCCTGCGCGCTCTTGCAGCAGAACCACGACTAGCTAGGCGAGAGCTTGCTGAACATTTCCGTTTTGCGCTCAGACACAGCGAGCCCGGCAAGAAATTCGCGCGCATAATTCTGAGCGGCAACAACATGTCCCGCGCGTACGTTTTCCTGACGGTTCCAAAGCCACCGGGTGATAGCTACCAGGCCTACCGGGAGAAACGCTCGGCCGCATTGCTGGCGTACTGTCACGGCATCCAAATCCGTTTTCCCAACGTGTCTGAAGCAATTGGTATTGCCTCTGAACCCTTCTCCGAGAAGCTCTCTTCTCAAGATTTCCTATATGTCGACCTCAGTGGTGAGATGAGTCCGGAAGAGTCCGCCGCTTGGAGGAGCGCAATGGAGGAGCTCGATGTACTTCAAACTCCAGCCCAGGAAGTCGAGTGTTTCGGGGGAAAAAGTCATGAATTTCCGATGCCTTTCAACTTCGGCGGACCGAAATTTTACGATTACGAGTCCGGCGCTCCCATGAATCGAGCCGAGCGACGCAGAATGGCACGAGAGGCCCGAAAAAAAGCTAAAAAGGCGAACAAGCCAAAGCGATAAGCCCACAAATCGAGTCTTTGCTGCGTACTGGTAAAGCCGGATGCATGAGGCGGTCAGATAGGGCTATCACGCATCGGGTCCCCGGCAGATAATTCGCTCTGGTTTCAGGTACACTACCGGTACAGTACGGATTTTCCCGACTGTGACGCATCGAGACCTAATGCGTTGATTTTATAGTGATTTACTGTAATGTACCGTGACTCGCTGGAGCTTTACTGGTACCTGGTGAAATGGTGACACCGGCGAATTGAAAATCCCCGTGTCGGCGGTTCGATTCCGTCCCTGGGCACCATACATAGTTTTCAGGTAGTGCCAAAACCACCCGAAAGCCCACAAGAAGCCCGCCTAGTGCGGGTTTTTTGTTGTCTATACTTCCCGTGAAAACCCTTGTAAGCCCCAATCTTTAGGGGCATTCTTTGGGGCATGGCCGGTTCGGTCAAATTTATGCCCCTACGAGGTGCGCCCCATGCCACGGAAAGCCACACCGCTGACGGACAGCGCGATCAAGGTAGCCAAGCCCAAGGACAGCCCCTACAAGCTGACGGACGGCCAAGGGCTATATCTGGAGGTGACGCCCAACGGCTCGAAGCTGTGGCGCCTCAAGTACCGTTTCGATGGAAAGGAAAAGCGGCTCGCCTTGGGGGCATATCCCGCCGTGCCCCTACAGCAAGCCCGCCAGCGCCGCACAGAGGCACGC
>NZ_JAOCLK010000072.1:0-10095 GCF_029845265.1 Ectopseudomonas oleovorans | reverse complement strand
CCCCGGGGCGGGGCTCCTACACAAATGCCGCAGGCACCGCCCCCCCCCTGTAGGAGCCGCGCCTCGCGGCGAATCGTTCGAGCGAACAGCGCAAAACCAAGAGCTTCGCCCCGGGGCGGGGCTCCAGGAGTCTACCGTCAGGCGATGCTCGCCAGCAGCTTCTCCCACTCCTTGGCCTCTTTCTTCGAGGTGCCGCCGAGCAGCTCCAGCGCCTGGCGCAGGCGGAAGCGGGTCAGATCCGGGCCGAGGATTTCCATGGCATCGAGCACCGATACCGAGCTGGCCTGACCGGTGATGGCGGCGAACATCAGCGGCATGGCGTCACGCAGCTTCAGCTCCAGGTGCTCGACCACCGCCTGGATGCAGCCGGTAATACGATCCTTTTCCCACTGACGCAGCGACTCGAGCTTCCACAGGATCAGCTGCATCAGCTGACGCACTTGGTCGGGCGAGAGTTTCTTGTGCTCGAACAGCTTGGCGTCCAGGTTCAGGCCACCGGAGAAGAAGAAGCCGGCCAGCGGTGCGATCTGGCTGAAGGTTTCTACCCTGCCCTGCACGTGCGGCGCAATCTTCATCAGGTACTCGGGGTTGAGCGCCCACTTCTGCACTTCGGCAGCGAAGGTTTCCACCGGCAGTTCACGCAGCCACTGGCCGTTGAGCCAGGACAACTTCTCCAGATCGAAGATCGGCCCGCCCAGCGACACGCGGTTGATGTCGAAGTGCTCGATCATCTCGGCCAGGGAGAACTTCTCGCGCTCGTCCGGCATCGACCAGCCCATGCGCCCCAGGTAGTTGAGCATGGCCTGCGGCAGGTAGCCCATACGCTCGTAGAAGGTGATGCTGGTGGGGTTCTTGCGCTTGGACAGCTTGCTCTTGTCCGGATTGCGCAGCAGCGGCATGTAGCACAGCGCCGGCTGTTCCCAGCCGAAGTATTCGTACAACTTGATCAGCTTGGGCGCCGACGGCAGCCATTCCTCGCCACGCAGTACATGGGTAATGCCCATCAGGTGGTCATCGACCACATTGGCCAGGAAGTAGGTCGGCAGGCCATCGGCCTTCATCAGCACCTGCATGTCCATGCGATCCCATGGGATCTCGACATTGCCACGCAGCATGTCCGGCACCACGCAAACGCCTTCGCTCGGTACCTTCATGCGCACCACGTGCGATTCGCCCGCGGCTATGCGACGCTGCGCCTCGGCCGGTTCCAGGTGCATGCAGTGGCCGTCGTAGCGCGGAGTTTCCTTGTTGGCCATCTGCTGCGCGCGCACTTCATCGAGGCGCTCGGCGGAGCAGAAGCATGGGAAGGCATGGCCTTTGCTGACCAGTTCGTCCGAATACTTCTTGTAGATCTCGCCACGCTCGCTCTGCCGGTACGGGCCATGCGGGCCGCCGACATCCGGGCCTTCGTCCCACTCGATGCCCAGCCAGCGCAGGGCATCGAAAATCTGCTGTTCGGACTCACGAGTCGAGCGAACCTGGTCGGTGTCCTCGATGCGCAGGATGAACTGGCCACCGTGCTGACGAGCGAAGCACAGGTTGAACAACGCGATATAGGCGGTGCCGACATGGGGATCGCCGGTTGGCGATGGCGCGATACGGGTACGGACGGTGGTCATGAATGCTCTCGGATGGAAGACACGAGGATTGAATCAAGCGGGCGATGTTAGCAGGCCGACGGCCCCTGGCTCCAGCAACCCGCCGCGGGTGATCGGCAAGCTGGCGATGAGAAAGTCGAGGAAGGTCTTGGCCTTCATCACCTGGAAGCGCCGCGACGGGTAGATGGCTACACCTCCCCCACCGGCAGACGCGCCTCGGGCAGCAGCTCGACCAAACGCCCGCTGCGCACCGCCCCCTCGCTGATCATCACCGGCAACCCGCAAATCCCGGCACCTGCCAGCGTCGCCTCACGGGCGAAGGTGATGTTGTTGCAGGTCATCACCCGCTGGCACGGCAGATGTTCGCACAACAGCGGCCAGTAACGCGGGGCGTCATGCTGCAGCAGGATCGCCCGATACCCCTCCAGCCCGGCAACGCTGCGCGGCGTCCCGTGCGCCGTCAGGCACTCGCGTCTCCAGCCAGTTGAATGCACGCATCGAAAAGGTCCTGGTGCGCGACAACCAACATGTCGAAGCCGGCCAACTCCTGACCGTGCTGGAAGACGCCGATTTCCGCCTGGCGCGCCAGCGCGCCCTCGCCGCTCTGCAAACTCACCAGGCCGAACGCGCCCAAGCGCAGAGCAAACCCGACCAGCAGGCCAGCCTGATCGCCGCCAGCCAGGCCGACGTTTCTGCCAGCCAGGCGACCCTCGATCGCTCCAAGCTCGATCTCGGCCGCGCACAGACCCTGCGCAAGCCAGGTTACATCTCCGAAGAACGCGTCACCACCCTGGCCGCCGACAACCGCGTGGCCCGCTCGCAAGTGGCCAAGCCCAGGCCGATCTGCAGGCGCAGCGTCAGCAGGTGGCCAGCCTGGAAGCCGAGCTCAAACGTCTGGACGCACTGATTCTCGCGGCTCAGGCCGACCTGGAACAGGCCGACCTCAACCTCTCGGGCACGCAGATCCATGCTCCGATCAGCGGCATGGTCGGCCAGCGCTCAGCCCGTGAAGGCCAGGTGGTGCAAAGCGGCGCCTACCTGCTGTCGCTGGTGCCGGATCAGGACATCTGGATCCAGGCCAACTTCAAGGAAACCCAGATCGGCCGCATGCGCCCAGGACAGAAAGCCGAACTGTTGTTCGACAGCTACCCGGACACGCCCATCGATCGAAGGCCGCATCGACAGCCTGTTCGCCGCCTCCGGCGCGCAATTCAGTCTGCTGCCGCCAGACAACGCCACCGGCAACTTCACCAAGGTGGTGCAGCGCATCCCGGTCAAGCTGACCTTCGCCGCCGACAACCCGCTGCATGGACTGATCCGCCCCGGCATGTCGGTGGAGGTCACCGTGGATCTGCGCAGCGACGACAGCCATGGCGGGTGATGCGCTGATCCGCCCCACGGCAGAACCCAGCCGCCGCGACTGGATCGCGGTGATGAGCGCCATGCTCAGCGCCTTCATGGTGGTGCTGGATATCCAGATCACCAACTCCTCGCTCAAGGATATCCAGGGCGCGCTGTCCGCCACGCTGGAAGAGGGTTCGTGGATTTCCACGTCCTACCTGGTGGCCGAGATCATCATGATCCCGCTGACCGCCTGGCTGGTACAGCTGCTCTCGGCGCGGCGCCTGGCGGTATGGGTGTCGGTGGGCTTTCTGATCGCCTCGCTGCTGTGCTCCCTGGCCTGGAGTCTGGAGGCCATCGCAAGGACTGGCTGGAGTCGCAACTGATCGTCGGCCTCGGCAGCGTGGCGCTGGTCAGCCTGATCCTGTTCGTCATCCTGCAGATCTCCCGCCCGAAACCGCTGATCAACCTGGACGTACTGCGCGAGCGCAACTTCGGCCTGGCCAGCATTTCCAGCCTGGGGCTCGGCGTGGGCCTTTATGGATCGATCTATGTGCTGCCGCTGTATCTGGCGCAGATCCAGGGCTACAACGCCTTGCAGATCGGCGAAGTGATCATGTGGATGGGCGTGCCGCAGCTGTTCCTGATTCCGCTGGTGCCCAAGCTGATGAAGATCATCTCGCCAAAATGGCTGTGCGCCCTGGGCTTCGCCCTGTTCGGCGCGGCGAGTTTCTTCTCCGGCGTGCTCAACCCGGACTTCGCAGGCGAGCAGTTCCAGCACATCCAGATCGTCCGCGCGCTTGGCCAACCGCTGGTGATGGTCACGGTGTCGCTGATCGCCACGGCCTATATCCTGCCGCAGGATGCCGGCTCGGCCTCCAGCCTGTTCAACATCCTGCGCAACCTCGGCGGCGCCATCGGCATCGCCCTGCTGGCCACCCTGTTGGATGACCGCGCCAAGGTCTATTTCGACTACCTGCGCGAGTCCATAGTGCCGACCAACCCGCAGGTCGAAGAACGCCTGCACCTGCTGACACAGACATTGGGCAGCGAACAGGCAGCACTGGCCAAGCTCAGCCAGATCGTCCATGAACAGGCGATCATCATGGCCTACAACGATGCCTTCCATTTCATCGGCATCGCCCTGGGTGTGAGCATGCTGGCGATCCTATTGACACGGAAATTGCCGCAGAGCATGGCAGGCGATGGCGCAGCTCACTGACCCTGCTCTGTAGGAGCCGCGCCCCGCGGCGAATCGCAAGAACACCGCAAAACCAAAAGCTTCGCCCCGAGGCGGGGCTCCTACACAACCCCCGCAGGCGCCGCCCTACCCTGTAGGAGCCGCGCCTCGCGGCGAATCGAGAGAACACCGCAAAGCCAAAAGCTTCACCCCGGGGCGGGGTTCCTACACAAACGCCGCAGGCACCGCACCACCCTGTAGGAGCCGCGCCCCGCGGCGAATCGAGAGAACACCGCAAAGCCAAAAGCTTCGCCCCGAGGCGGGGCTCCTACACAAACCCCGCAGGCGCCGCCCTACCCTGTAGGAGCCGCGCCCCGCGGCGAATCGAGAGAACACCGCAAAACCAACAGCTTCGCCCCGAGGCGGGGCTCCTACACAAATGCCGCAGGCACCGCACCACCCTGTAGGAGCCGCGCCCCGCGGCGAATCGAGAGAACACCGCAAAACCAACAGCTTCGCCCCGGGGCGGGGCTCCTACACGCATGCCGCAGGCACCACATCACCCTGTAGGAGCCGCGCCCCGCGGCGAATCGAGAGAACGCCGCAAAACCAAAGCTTCGTCCCGGGGCGGGGCTCCTACACGCATGCCGCAGGCACCGCCCCCCCCGTAGGAGCCGCGCCCCGCGGCGAATCGCAAGAACACCGCAAAACCAAAAGCTTCGCCCCGGGGCGGGGCTCCTACATGCATGCCGTAGGCACCGCACCACCCGTAGGAGCCGCGCCCCGCGGCGAATCGCAAGCACACGGCAAAACCAAAAGCTTCGCCCCGAGCGGGGCCCCTACACGCATGCCGTAGGCACCGCACCACCCTGTAGGCACCGCACCACCCCGTAGGAGCCGCGCCTCGCGGCGAATCGAGAGAACGCCGCAAAGCCAAAAGCTTCGCCCCGAGGCGGGGCTCCTACACGCATGCCGCAGGCACCGCACCACCCTGTAGGAGCCGCGCCCCGCGGCGAATCGCAAGAACACCGCAAAACCAAAAGCTTCGCCCCGGGGCGGGGTTCCTACACCGGCACCTCGGCCCCATGCAGCAACATCAAACCTGCAACAACCGATCACGCAGCTTCTGAATCTCGTCACGCAACTGCGCCGCAGCCTCGAACTCCAGATCGCGCGCCAGGGCGTACATCTTCTCTTCCAGCTGACGAATACGCTTGGTGATCTCGCTCGGCGAGCGCAATTCATTTTCATAACGAGCGCTCTCCTCCGCCGCCTTGGCCATGCCCTTGCGCTTGTTGCTACGCGCACCAGGCACCACGGCGCCTTCGAGGATGTCCTTGACGTCCTTCTGCACGCCCTTGGGCACGATGCCGTTGGCTTCGTTGAAGGCGATCTGCTTGGCGCGGCGCCGCTCGGTCTCGCCAATGGCGCGCTGCATCGAGCCGGTCATGTTGTCGGCGTAGAGAATCGCCCGACCGTTGAGATTACGCGCCGCGCGACCAATGGTCTGGATCAGTGAACGCTCGCTACGCAGGAAACCTTCCTTGTCCGCGTCGAGAATCGCCACCAGCGACACCTCGGGCATGTCCAACCCCTCGCGCAACAGGTTGATGCCCACCAGCACGTCGAAGGCCCCCAGGCGCAGGTCACGGATGATCTCCACCCGCTCGACGGTATCGATGTCCGAGTGCAGGTACCGCACCTTGACGTCATGGTCACTCAGGTAATCGGTCAAATCCTCGGCCATACGCTTGGTCAGCGTGGTGACCAACACGCGGTCACCCGCTGCCACACGCAAACGGATCTCCGAGAGCAGGTCATCCACCTGAGTGCGCGCCGGGCGCACCTCGATCTGCGGGTCGACCAAGCCTGTCGGTCGCACCAACTGCTCCACCACGCGCCCGGCATGCTCGCCCTCGTAAGGCCCGGGCGTGGCGGACACGAAAATGGTCTGCGGGCTGGCCGCCTCCCACTCCTCGAAACGCATCGGTCGGTTATCCAGTGCAGAGGGTAGGCGGAAGCCGTATTCCACCAGGGTTTCCTTGCGCGAGCGGTCGCCCTTGTACATCGCGCCGACCTGCGGCACCGAGACGTGGGACTCATCGATCACCAGCAGCGCTTCATCAGGCAGGTAGTCGTAAAGAGTGGGTGGCGGCGCGCCAGCTGGGCGACCGGACAGGTAACGCGAGTAGTTTTCGATACCGTTGCAGTAGCCCAGCTCCAGAATCATCTCCAGGTCGAAGCGCGTGCGCTGCTCCAGGCGCTGCGCCTCCACCAGCTTGTTGGCGCCGCGCAGGTATTCCAAACGCTGCTGCAGCTCGACCTTGATCTGCTCAACCGCCTCCAGCAAGGTTTCACGCGGGGTGACGTAGTGGCTCTTGGGGTAGAAGGTAAAACGCGGCAGTTTCTGGATCACCTCACCGGTCAGCGGGTCGAAGGCGTTGATGCTCTCCACCTCGTCATCGAACAACTCGACGCGAATGGCTTCCAGATCCGATTCCGCCGGGAAGACGTCGATCACATCGCCGCGCACGCGGAAAGTCGCACGGGCGAAATCCATGTCGTTGCGCGTGTACTGCAGCTCGGCCAGGCGCCGCAGCAGCGCGCGCTGATCCATCTTGTCGCCACGGTCGAGGTGCAGCACCATTTTCAGGTACTCCTCGGGGCTCCCCAGTCCGTAGATCGACGACACGGTGCAGACCACGATCACGTCCTTGCGCTCGATCAGCGCCTTGGTCGCCGACAGGCGCATCTGCTCGATGTGGTCGTTGATCGAGGCATCCTTCTCGATGAAGGTGTCCGAAGACGGCACATAGGCTTCCGGCTGGTAGTAGTCGTAGTAGGAAACGAAATACTCCACCGCGTTGTTCGGGAAGAATGACTTGAACTCGCCGTACAGCTGCGCCGCCAGGGTCTTGTTCGGTGCCAGCACCAACGTCGGACGCTGTACCTGGGCGATCACGTTGGCGATGGAGAAGGTCTTGCCCGAGCCGGTCACGCCCAGCAGAGTCTGGTGCGAAAGCCCCGCTTCCAGCCCCTCGACCATCTGCCGGATCGCCTCGGGCTGATCGCCGGCAGGTTTGAAGCGAGTCACCAACTGAAATTCGGACATGCAGCACCTCGACAAACGACTGTGACGCGCCCTGTCGGGCGGCGTCAAAGCCATGAATTGCGGGGCGACTCGGCAATAGCTCCAGGTAGAGTCGAATTACCTGGCAAAAGGCCTTAATTCAGGGCTTTGCGCTGTCGCCCCCTGGATACAGGGTCGTTATACTAACGCCCCGTTTACGCGCCCCCTAGCGCTTTTGTCGGGGACGCCTGGCCACCCACCCCTCACTCGAGTTGCCGCATCCATCATGAGTCTCTTCTCTGCCGTCGAAATGGCTCCGCGCGATCCCATCCTGGGCCTCAACGAAGCATTCAACGCCGACACCCGCGCGACCAAGGTCAACCTTGGCGTGGGCGTCTACTACAACGAGGAGGGGCGAATTCCGCTGCTGCGCGCCGTCGCAGAAGCCGAAAAAGCGCGTATCGAGGCGCACGCGCCACGTGGCTACCTACCCATCGAAGGCATTGCCGCCTACGACAAGGCCGTGCAGGAGCTGCTATTCGGCAAGGGCGCAGCCCTCATCGAAGCCGGCCGCGTGATCACCACCCAGGCCCTGGGCGGCACCGGCGCACTGAAGATCGGCGCCGACTTCCTCAAGCGCCTGCTGCCGGACGCCACCGTGGCCATCAGCGACCCGAGCTGGGAAAACCACCGTGCCCTGTTCGAGACCGCCGGCTTCCCGGTGCAGAACTACCGCTACTACGATCCGTTCAGCAACGGCGTGAACCGCGGCGGCATGCTCGAAGACCTGCGCAACCTGCCGGCCCGCTCCATCGTCGTGCTGCACGCCTGCTGCCACAACCCGACAGGCGTCGACCTGCAGCTGGAAGACTGGAAAGCCGTACTGGACGTGCTGCGCGAGCGTGAGCACGTGCCCTTCCTCGACATCGCCTACCAGGGCTTCGGTGACGGCATCGAGCAAGACGCCGAAGCCGTGCGCCTGTTCGCCGAGTCGGGCCTGGAATTCTTCGTCTCCAGTTCCTTCTCCAAGTCGTTCTCGCTTTACGGCGAGCGTGTTGGTGCCCTGTCGCTGGTCACCAGCAGCCGTGAGGAGTCGACTCGCGTGCTGTCGCAACTCAAGCGCGTGATCCGCACCAACTACTCCAACCCGCCGACCCACGGCGCCACCGTGGTCGCCAGCGTGCTCAACAGCCCCGAACTGCGCGCCATGTGGGAAGCCGAACTGGGCGAAATGCGCGACCGCATCCGCAGCATGCGCCTGGCCATGGTCGAGCAACTGACCGCACTGGGCGCCAAGCGTGACTTCGGCTTCGTCGCCGAGCAACGTGGCATGTTCTCCTACTCCGGCCTCACCGTGGAGCAAGTGGAACGCCTTAAGGAAGAATTCGGCATCTACGCCGTCGGCACCGGCCGCATCTGCGTCGCCGCGCTGAACAACGGCAACCTGGACAGCGTCACTCGCGCCATCCACGCTGTACTGTAAGCCTTGACGATAAACAAAAACGCCGGCCATGAGCCGGCGTTTTTGTATGCATCATATAACTGTAGGAGCGGCGCCCCGCCGCGAAGCGTTCACAGAGCACCGCAGAAGCAAAAGCTTCGCCCCGGGGCGGGGCTCCCACAAAAAATCACAGCCCCCCGTAGGAGCGGCGCCCCGCCGCGAAGCATCCTCCGGAACACCGCAAACCATAAGCTTCGCCCCGGGGCGGGGCTCCCACAAAAAATCACAGCCCCCGTAGGAGCGGCGCCCCGCCGCGAAGCATCCTCCAGAACACCGCAAACCAACAGCTTCGCCCCGGGGCGGGGCTCCTACGCAAGCACCACAGGCACCACCTCCCCCTGTAGGAGCCGCGCCTCGCGGCGAATCGCAAGAACACCGCACAACCAAACGCTTCGCCCCGGGGCGGGGCTTCTACGCAAGCACCACAGGCACCGCCTCCCCCTGTAGGAGCCGCGCCTCGCGGCGAATCGCAAGAGCACCGCACAACCAAACGCTTCGCCCCGGGGCGGGGCTCCTACGCAAGCACCACAGGCACCGCCTCCCCCTGTAGGAGCCGCGCCTCGCGGCGAATCGCAAGAACACCGCACAACCAAACGCTTCGCCCCGGGGCGGGGCTCCTACGCAAGCACCACAGGCACCGCCTCCCCCTGTAGGAGCGGCGCCCCGCCGCGAAGCATCCTCCGGAACACCGCAAACCAACAGCTTCGCCCCGGGGGGGGGGCTCCTACGCAAACACCACAGGCACCACCTCCCCCTGTAGGAGCCGCGCCTCGCGGCGAATCGCAAGAACACCGCACAACCAAACGCTTCGCCCCGGGGCGGGGCTCCTACGCAAGCACCACAGGCACCACCTCCCCCTGTAGGAGCCGCGCCTCGCGGCGAAGCATCCTCCGGAACACCGCAAACCATAAGCTTCGCCCCGGGGCGGGGCTCCCACAAAAAATCACAGCCCCCGTAGGAGCGACGCCCCGCCGCGAATCATTCGGTAGAGCACCGCAAAAGCTAAAGCTTCGCCCCGGGGCGGGGCTCCTACGCAAACACCACAGGCACCACCTCCCCCTGTAGGAGCCGCGCCTCGCGGCGAATCGCAAGAACACCGCACAACCAAACGCTTCGCCCCGGGCCGAGCTTCTACACCAATACCCAGACAGCGGTATTGCGCATCAGCCGCGCTCTACCACCGCTGTCGCGGCCAAAGCCGCGCCCACCAAACCAAACGCGTCGTGGCCAGATAGAAGCCACCCACAAAGTGTTGACTTCCCCTTTTTAATCAGTAACATACGGGATGTTGTTCCGCGATAGCTCAGTCGGTAGAGCAAATGACTGTTAATCATTGGGTCCCTGGTTCGAGTCCAGGTCGCGGAGCCAAATTCAAGAACCCAGCCTAGTGCTGGGTTTTTTATTA
>NZ_JAOCLK010000071.1:0-11486 GCF_029845265.1 Ectopseudomonas oleovorans | reverse complement strand
GCAGGAGGTAGGGCGACGCAGGATGCCAAAGCCGAGGGGCCGGGGGTGAGGGGCTTTACCTCAGAGCACCGCCTTCGGATATGACCCCAGCACCTTCAGTGCCACGGCCTCCTGGGCAAGTTTTTCCAGCACATCCTTGATCAGCGGATCGCGGTGATGGCCAACGAAATCGATGAAGAACACGTAGGTCCACTTGCCACTGCGCGAAGGGCGAGTCTCGATGCGCGTCAGGTCGATGCCGTTGTTGTGGAACGGCACCAGCAACTCATGCAGCGCGCCCGGCTTGTTGCGCATGGAGACGATGATCGAGGTCTTGTCGTCGCCCGTCGGCGGCACTTCCTGGCTGCCAATGATAAGGAAGCGCGTGGAGTTGTCCGGGCGATCCTCGATCTTCTCGGCCAGCTTGGTCAGGCCATACAGATTGGCTGCCATGTCACCGGCAATCGCCGCACTGTTCCACTCGCTCTTGACCCGCTTGGCCGCGTCGGCGTTGCTGGAAACAGCCACGCGCTCGACATTCGGGTAGTGCGCATCCAGCCACTTGCGGCACTGCGCCAGCGACTGGGCATGGGAGTAGATGCGGGTGATCTTGTCGGTCTTGGTGGTTTCACCGACCAGCAGGTGATGGTGAATGCGCAGCTCGACTTCGCCGCAGATCACCATGTCGTGCTCGAGGAAGCTGTCGAGGGTGTGGTTGATCGCACCTTCGGTGGAGTTCTCCACCGGCACCACGCCGAAGTTGACCGCGCCGGCAGCCACTTCGCGGAACACTTCGTCGATGGCGGCCATTGGCACGCTGATCACCGCGTGGCCGAAGTGCTTCATCGCCGCTGCCTGGCTGAAGGTGCCTTCAGGGCCGAGATAAGCGACTTTCAGCGGATTTTCCAGAGCCAGGCAGGAGGACATGATCTCGCGGAACAACCGCGCCATTTCCTCGTTGCCCAACGGCCCTCTGTTGCGCTCCATCACGCGTTTGAGCACCTGAGCTTCGCGCTCGGGGCGATAGAAGACCGGCGATTCGCCTTCCTTCAACTCCTTCATCTTCACGCGGGCGACTTCTTCGGCGCAGCGCGCGCGGTCGCTGATCAGCTCGAGAATGCGCTCGTCGAGGTTGTCGATGCGTACCCGCAGCGCTTGCAGTTCCTGCTCGGAGATTACATCCGTCATTAGGCATGCTCCTTCTCGAACTCGGCCATGTAGGCCACCAAAGCCTCGACCGCATCCATACCCACGGCGTTGTAGATGGAGGCGCGCATGCCACCGACCGAGCGATGCCCTTTCAGGTTAAGCAGGCCGCGCTCATCGGCACCAGCGAGGAAGGCCTTGTCCAGCTTCTCGTCAGCCAGGCGGAACGGCACGTTCATCCAGGAACGCGCGTTGTGGGCGATGGGGTTGCTGTAGAAATCGCTGTCGTCGATGGCCTTGTACAGCAGGTCCTTCTTGGCGCGGTTGATGCGCTCCATGGCCTCTACGCCGCCCTGCTCCTTCAGCCACTGGAAGACCAGGCCGGAGAGGTACCAGGAATAGGTCGCCGGGGTGTTGTACATCGAACCGTTGTCGGCGGAGATCTTGTAGTCGAGCATGGTCGGGCAGCTGGAACGGGCGCGACCGAGCAGGTCTTCACGAACGATCACCACCACCAGGCCGCTCGGGCCGATGTTCTTCTGCGCACCGGCGTAGATCAGGCCGAACTGCGAAACATCCAGCGAACGCGAGAGGATGTCCGAGGACATATCGGCGACCAACGGGGTATCGCCGATCTGCGGCACCCAGTCGAACTGCAGACCACCGATGGTCTCGTTGCTGCAGTAATGCACGTAGGCAGCGTCTTTCGACAACTGCCAGTCGTTCTGACCGGGAATGGCGAAGTAGTCGTGCGCCTTGGCACTGGCAGCCACGTTGATGGCGCCGTAGCGACGCGCCTCTTCGATGGCCTTCTTCGACCAGATGCCGGTGTCGACGTAGTCGGCCACGCCATCTTCCGGCAGCAGGTTCAACGGAATCTCGGCGAACTGCTGGCTGGCACCGCCCTGCAGGAACAGCACCTTGTAGTCATTGGGCACAGCGAGCAGATCACGCAGATCCTGCTCGGCCTGGCTGGCGATGGCCACGTACTCGTCACTGCGATGGCTCATCTCCATCACCGAGAGGCCCTTGCCTTGCCAGTCGAGCATCTCGGCCTGGGCACGTTGCAGTACAGCGGTCGGCAGCGCGGCCGGGCCGGCGCAGAAGTTAAAAGCTCGCTTGCTCACGTCTGTCTCTCTCAAGATCGATGCCTACAAGGCCCAGCCACGCAAGGCCTTTGAATATCCTGCGGCGTCATGCAGGAGCCGGAGAGGCCTGGGCCTCACCGACGATCTAGCTGATCGCCCGCAAGCGGGCTCCTACAGTGACGACCCTCAGCGCGTTATTCCTCGCTGCCTTCCTCGGCGTCGGCGGCTGGTGCATCGGCGCTTTCGGCGACTTCAGCGCCCTCTTCGCCTTCGACCAGTTCGTCCTCTTCCACCACAGTCGGCTCCTGCACACGCTCCAGGCCAACCAGGGTCTCGTCCTTGGCCAGCTTGATCAGGGTCACGCCCTGAGTGTTACGACCGGAGCTGGAGACTTCGTCGACACGGGTACGCACCAGGGTGCCCTGATCGGAAATCAGCATGATTTCCTCGCCGTCCTGCACCTGGATGGCGCCGACCAGCTTGCCGTTACGCTCGCTGGTGACCATGGCAATAACGCCCTGGCCGCCACGACCGCGACGCGGGAACTTGCCCAGAGCGGTGCGCTTGCCGAAGCCTCGTTCGGAGGCAGTGAGAATCTGCGCGCCGGGCTCCGGAATCAGCATGGAGATCAGTTGCTGATCCTTGCCCAGGCGCATACCGCGTACACCACGGGCGGTACGGCCCATGGTACGCACTTTGCTTTCGGCGAAGCGCAGCACCTTGCCGGCATCGGAGAACAGCATGACTTCCTTGGCACCGTCAGTGATGGCGGCGGCGATCAGGGTGTCGCCCTCTTCCAGCTTCAGGGCGATCAGACCGGCGCTGCGCGGACGGCTGAACTGCACCAGCGGGGTTTTCTTAACGGTACCGAAGGCGGTGGCCATGAAGATGTAGGCGCCGGTCGGTTCGGCGACCAGTTCGGGGGTTTCGCCCTCGACTTCTTCGACTTCCTCGGCCTCGACCACCTCGGTGGCTTCGCCCTCGATCACTACGCCTTCGTCATCAAGATCTTCGTCTGCGCCGGCGCTCTGCTGCAGCGCTTCGAGGTCGATCTGCAGCATCGCGGTGATGCGCTCGCCCTCGTCCAGCGGCAGCAGGTTGACCAGCGGACGACCACGCGCAGCACGCGAGGCCTCGGGGATTTCGAAGGTACGCAGCCAGTACACCTTACCCTTGCTGGAGAACAGCAGCAGGGTCGCGTGGCTGTTGGCGACCAGCAGGTGCTCGACGTAGTCCTCGTCCTTCACACCAGTGGCCGATTTGCCCTTGCCACCGCGACGCTGCGCCTCGTAGGCCGCCAGCGGCTGGCTCTTGGCGTAGCCGCCGTGGGAAATGGTGACGACGCGCTCTTCTTCGGTGATCAGGTCGGCGATGGTCAGATCCAGACGCGAGGCGACGATCTCGGTACGACGCTTGTCGCCGAACTCGGCCTTGACCTTCTCCAGCTCCTCGCGGATGACTTCCATCAGGCGCTCGGGGTTGGTCAGGATGCGGATCAGCTCGCCGATCAGGCCAAGAATTTCCTGGTACTCGGCCAGCAGCTTCTCGTGCTCCAGGCCGGTCAGGCGGTGCAGGCGCAATTCGAGAATGGCCTGAGCCTGTTCCGGCGACAGGTAGTACTTGCCGTCACGCAGGCCGAACTGTGCATCCAGACCTTCAGGACGGCAGGAGTCGGCACCGGCGCGCTCGACCATGGCCTCCACGGCGGACGATTCCCAGGCGGTGGCAATCAGGCGCTCCTTGGCCTCAGCCGGCGTCGGCGAAGCCTTGATCAGCTCGATCACCGGATCGATGTTGGACAGTGCAACGGCCTGACCTTCGAGGATATGGCCACGCTCGCGAGCCTTGCGCAACTCGTAGACGGTACGCCGGGTCACCACTTCACGGCGGTGACGGATGAACACCTCAAGCATGTCCTTGAGGTTCATGATCTTCGGCTGACCGTCGACCAGCGCCACGACGTTGATGCCGAATACGCTCTGCATCTGGGTCTGGGCGTACAGGTTGTTCAGCACCACGTCCGGCACTTCGCCGCGACGCAGTTCGATCACCACGCGCATACCGTCCTTGTCGGACTCGTCGCGCAGCTCGGTGATGCCTTCGATCTTCTTCTCTTTGACCAGCTCGGCGATCTTCTCGATCAGACGCGCCTTGTTCAGCTGATACGGCAGCTCGGTGACCACCAGCTGCTGGCGACCGCCGACCTTGTCGATGTCCTCGACCTCGACCCGGGCACGCACGTAGATGCGGCCACGGCCGGTACGGTAGGCCTCGATGATGCCGGCACGGCCGTTGATGATGCCCGCAGTGGGGAAATCAGGGCCGGGGATGTACTGCATCAGGTCATCGACGGTCAGCTCGGCGTTGTCCATCAGCGCCAGGCAGCCGTCGATTACCTCAGTGAGGTTGTGCGGCGGGATGTTGGTGGCCATGCCCACGGCGATACCGCTGGAGCCGTTGACCAGCAGGTTCGGCACCTTGGTCGGCATGACAGCAGGGATCTGCTCGGTGCCGTCGTAGTTGGGCACCCAGTCGACGGTTTCCTTGTCCAGGTCGGCCAGCAGCTCGTGCGCCAGTTTGGTCATGCGCACTTCGGTGTATCGCATGGCCGCGGCGTTGTCGCCGTCAACCGAACCGAAGTTGCCCTGGCCGTCCACCAGCAGGTAGCGCAGGGAGAAGTCCTGCGCCATACGCACGATGGTGTCGTACACCGCGGTGTCGCCGTGCGGGTGGTATTTACCGATCACGTCACCGACCACACGGGCGGATTTCTTGTAGGGCTTGTTCCAGTCGTTGCCCAGCTCGCTCATGGCATAGAGCACACGGCGGTGTACCGGCTTCAAGCCATCGCGCGCATCCGGCAGCGCACGCCCGACGATCACGCTCATCGCGTAGTCGAGGTAGGACTGTTTCAGCTCGTCTTCGATATTGACCGGGAGGATTTCTTTGGCCAGTTCGCCCATGAGAAGCCTGGTTCCTTTTTCTGGTGAAACTCCGCGTCATTCTTCCTGAACGCCATGGAGCTCGTCGCGATAGCCTCAGGCCATCAGCGACTCACGACAAATCAACGAGTTATGTCACGATTCGATGCAGTGAAGGAGGCTGCAGTCAGCCCCCTTGAAAACTGCCGGAGATTACCACAAAGCGCGCCACACACCTACCCCGAGCCCCCTCATGGAGAAGCGGAGCAAACGAGACGGAAACAGGCGAAACGACCAACATGCTGGGGCTGTCGCACAGCCAATGAAAGCAAAGACTTCGCCCCGGGGCGGGGCTCCTACGCCGAACCACCGAACACCGCAATCTGTGTAGGAGCCGCGCCCCGCGGCGAATGGCGGCCATTCCACGGCAGCCGCGCCGTAAGAAAGCCGCAAGAGCAAAAGCTTCGCCCCGGGACGGGGCTCCTACGCCAAGCCATCGGGTACCGCAATCTGTGTAGGAGCCGCGCCCCGCGGCGAATGGCGGCCATTCCACGACATCCGCGCCGTAAGAAAGCCGCAAGAGCAAAAGCTTCGCCCCGGGGCGGGGCTCCTACGCCGAACCACCGAACACCACAATCTGTGTAGGAGCCGCGCCCCGCGGCGAATCGCGGCCGTTCCACGACATCCGCGCCGTAAGAAAGCCGCAAGAGCAAAAGCTTCGCCCCGGGGCAGGGCTCCTACAGGGAGTAAGCCGCGCCTGATCAGCTCAGTGCAGGCGCTTGCGACACATCAGCTGCGCCAGCTTGGCGCTATCTGGACGTTCGATCACGCCCTTCTCGGTCACGATGTAGTCGACCAGGTCAGCCGGCGTCACATCGAACACCGGATTGACGGCATGCACATCGGCCGCGACCCGATGCCCCGCCACCTCCAGCAACTCAAGGCCATCGCGTTCCTCGAGCAGGATGTCCTCGCCACTTTCCAGATTCATGTCGATGGTCGAACTGGGCGCCACCACCATCAGCCGCACGCCGTGGTGCATGGCGTTGACCGCCAGCTGATAAGTGCCGATCTTGTTGGCCACATCACCGTTGGCGGTGATGCGATCAGCGCCGACAATGACCCAGGTGATGCCCTTGGTCTTCATCAGGTGAGCCGCCGCTGCATCGGCATTGAGCGTGACCGGCACGCCGTCACCCGCCAATTCCCAGGCCGTCAATCGCGCACCCTGTAGCCAGGGGCGGGTTTCATCGACATAAACCTGCTCGACCAAACCCTCCAGATACGCCGCGCGGATCACCCCGAGCGCCGTACCAAAGCCGCCGGTCGCCAGCGCACCGGCATTGCAGTGCGTCAGCAGCACTTGCGGATTGCCCTGATGCTTGCGAATCAGCTCCATGCCCAACTGCGCCATGGTCAGGTTGGCCTCACGGTCGCTGAGGTGAATCCCCACCGCCTCAGCCTCCAGCAGCGCCAGGATGTCGTCGCCATCCTTGAGTCTTGCAAGGCGTTCACGCATGCGCTGCAGAGCCCAGAACAGGTTTACCGCAGTCGGGCGCGAGCGCTCGAGATAGGCAAAATCGGCCTCCAACGCCTCACGCCAGTCACCACCGTCTTGTAGACGAGTACGGACACTCAGCACCAGCCCATAGGCAGCAGCAATGCCAATAGCCGGCGCCCCACGCACCACCATGTCGCGAATCGCATCGGCCACCTCGACGGCAGAGTCGAAACGCAGCCAGGTCTGCTGATGCGGCAGCAGGCGCTGATCGAGCAGGTACAACGCACCATCGCGCCACTCGATTGCCTGAACCTTCTCCACCGCCAGCAATTGCTCGCGCATCGCGCACTCCATCTGTCACCGCCAAAAAATCGCGGATTATACGCAGACCAACTGGCACCAGCCGAACTATCCGGCACGCCCCACGACTTCAAGCTGCGTGCGTTCATCTATACACTGGAGACCTTCCCTGCATCGATCAAGCCAGACGGACGCCCTCATGCCCGAATCTCCTCTCGACCTGTTGCTCCTGCCCACCTGGCTGGTGCCCGTGGAACCAGCCGGGGTGGTGCTACGCGATCATGGCCTGGGAATCCGCGACGGGCAGATCGCACTGATCGCGCCACGTGCCGAGGCACTGCGCCACCCAGTAAAGGAGGTGCGCGAACTGCCTCAGTGCCTGCTCGCCCCCGGCCTGATCAACGCCCATGGCCACGCAGCAATGTCCCTGCTGCGCGGCATTGCCGACGACCTGCCACTGATGACCTGGCTGCACGAACATATCTGGCCCGCCGAGGGTAAGTGGGTCGATGAGGATTTCGTCCGCGATGGCACCGATCTGGCCATCGCCGAACAGATCAAGGGCGGCATCAGTTGCTTCTCCGATATGTACTTCTACCCGCAGACCGCCGCCGAACGCGTGCACAACGCCGGCATGCGCGCACAGATCACCGTTCCCGTGCTGGACTTCCCGGTACCCGGCGCACTCAATGCCGCCGAAGCCCTACGCACGGGCCTGCAACTGTTCGATGACCTCAAGCAGCACCCTCGCATCCGCATCGCTTTCGGCCCCCACGCGCCCTACACGGTCAGCGACGACAAGCTGGAACAGATTCGCGTACTGGCTGACGAGCTGGATGCCGGCATTCATATGCACGTGCACGAAACCGCCCAGGAAGTAGCCGAAGCCGTCGCCAAGCACGGCGAACGCCCACTGGCTCGCCTGGCCCGCCTCGGCCTGCTCGGCCCGCGCTTCCAGGCCGTGCACATGACGCAGATCGATGACGAGGATCTGGCACTGCTGGTGGAGCACAACTGCAGCATCGTGCACTGCCCTGAATCCAACCTCAAACTGGCCAGCGGCTTCTGTCCGGTCGAGCGCCTATGGCAGGCTGGCGTCAACGTCGCCATCGGCACCGATGGCGCCGCCAGCAACAACGATCTCGACCTGCTCGGCGAAACCCGTACCGCCGCCCTGCTGGCCAAGGCCGTCGCCGGCTCGGCCACCGCCCTGAACGCTCACAGCGCCTTGCGCATGGCTACCTTGAATGGCGCTCGCGCACTGGGACTGGAAACACAGACCGGTTCGCTGGAGCTGGGCAAGCTGGCCGACGTGGTCGCCTTCGACCTTTCCGGCCTGGCTCAGCAACCGATCTACGACCCGGTATCGCAGCTGATCTACGCCAGCGGCCGCGACTGCGTGAAGCATTTGTGGGTTGGCGGCAAGCAACTGTTGGAAGACGGCCGCCTGAAGCGCATGGACGAAAGCGAGCTGATCGCCAAGGCCAGGGAATGGGGAGCCAGAATTGCCAGCAAGTAACACTGCTTATCCTCCCCTCTCCCGCTTGCGGGAGAGGGGCTGGGGGAGAGGGCCAGGAAACACCGAGCTATTCGCCTGGCCCTCTCCCCAACCCTCTCCCACAAATGGGAGAGGGGGCAGACCGAGTATCAACGAAATAAATGAGCAGCGGATAAACCTTGGGCGCGACAACATTCCCAAACCACTGCGACAAACTGACATACATTGAACGAATCCGCGCCGCCCCACGCCCGTTCTTAAACTGGCAACATAGCGGCGATACGCTTTCCATGCTTTGAATAGAGATGCTTATGAGCAACGTCGACCGCGCCGAAATCGCCAAATTCGAGGCCCTGGCACACCGCTGGTGGGACCGCGAAAGCGAGTTCAAACCTCTGCACGATATCAACCCGCTGCGGGTCAACTGGATCGACGAGCGCGTCGGCCTGGCCGGCAAGCGCGTACTGGACGTCGGTTGTGGCGGCGGCATCCTCAGTGAAGCCATGGCCCAGCGCGGCGCAACGGTGATGGGCATCGACATGGGCGAAGCGCCACTGTCGGTCGCCCAGCTGCACCAGCTGGAGTCCGGCGTCGAAGTCGACTATCGGCAGATCACCGCCGAGGCACTGGCAGAAGAAATGCCGGAGCAGTTCGACGTTGTCACCTGCCTGGAAATGCTCGAGCACGTGCCCGATCCCTCCTCGGTCATCCGTGCCTGCCACAGGCTGGTAAAACCGGGCGGCCAGGTGTTCTTCTCCACCATCAACCGCAACCCCAAGGCGTACCTGTTCGCGGTGATCGGCGCCGAATACATCCTGCGCCTGCTGCCGCGTGGCACCCACGACTTCAAGAAATTCATCCGTCCGTCCGAGCTCGGCGCCTGGAGCCGCGCAGCCGGGCTGGAGGTCAAGGACATCATCGGCCTGACCTACAACCCGCTGACCAAGCACTACAAGCTGGAGGCGGACGTTGACGTCAACTACATGATCCAGACGCTGAGGAAAGACTGATGCGTTTGCGCGCTGTACTGTTCGACATGGACGGCACCCTGCTCGACTCGGCGCCGGACTTCATCGCCATCACCCAGGCCATGCGCGCCACTCGCGGCCTGCCGCCACTGGCAGACAAGGCCATACGTGACCAGGTATCCGGCGGCGCTCGCGCCATGGTCGCCTGCGCTTTCGATGAAGACCCCGACTCGGCCGCGTTCGAAGCCCTGCGCCAGGAGTTCCTGGAGCGCTACCAGGAACACTGCGTAGTCCTCACCCGCCCGTTCGACGGCATCGAAGCCCTGCTCGACGACATCGAGCAGGCGCGCCTGTTGTGGGGCGTCGCCACCAACAAACCGGTGCGTTATGCCGAGCCGATCATGCAGGGTCTGAATCTGGCCGAGCGCTCGGCAGTGCTGGTCTGCCCCGACCACGTCGAGAAGAGCAAACCCGCGCCGGACATGCTGCTGCTCGCCTGCCAGCAGATGGGCGTCAAACCCGAGGAAGTGCTGTTCATCGGCGACGACGCGCGCGACATCGAATCCGGCCGCGCCGCCGGCTGCCGCACGGCAGCGGTGACCTATGGCTATATCCACCCCGAGGACAACCCACGCAACTGGGGCGCCGATGTGGTCGTGGATCACCCCCAGGAACTGCGTGCGGTGCTCGATCGCGCCCTGTGCAGTTGCTGATCGCGCAGGCCGCCATTCTCCAATTTGGCGGGTTTCACCCGCCCTACCCTCAAGAGTTCTCCGAAGGATTCTCACATGTTCGACTACACCGCCCGCCCAGACCTGCTCAAGGATCGCGTCATCCTGATCACCGGTGCCGGCCGCGGTATTGGCGCCGCCGCAGCCAAGAGCTTCGCCGCCCATGGCGCGACGGTGCTGCTGCTGGGCAAGACCGAGGCCAACCTGAGCCAGGTTTATGACGAGATCGAGGCGGCCGGCCACCCGCAACCGGTGGTGATCCCCTTCAACCTGGAAACCGCCCTGCCGCACCAGTACGACGAACTGGCGGTGATGATCGAGAACGAGTTCGGCCGCCTCGATGGCCTGCTGCACAATGCCTCGATCCTCGGCCCGCGCACGCCGCTGGAGCAGCTTTCCGGCGACAACTTCATGCGTGTCATGCACGTCAACGTCAACGCCATGTTCATGCTCAGCAGCACCCTGCTGCCGCTGCTGAAACTGTCGCAGGACGCCTCCGTCGCCTTCACCTCCAGCAGCGTCGGTCGCAAGGGCCGCGCCTACTGGGGCGCCTACGCGGTATCGAAATTCGCCACCGAGGGCCTGATGCAGGTCATGGCTGACGAGCTGGGCGGCATCGCCAACGTGCGTGCCAACAGCATCAACCCGGGCGCGACTCGCACCGCCATGCGCGCCCAGGCCTATCCCGGGGAAAACCCGGCGACCCGCCCACTGCCGGAAGAGATCATGCCGCTCTACCTCTACCTGATGGGCCCGGACAGCAAGGGCATCAACGGCCAGGCGTTCGACGCCCAGTGATTACCGACCATGGCCCGCTGCCAGTCAGCGAGCCATGGCACGACAAAAATCCACCGCCGTCCTTGCCAAGCGGCAGCACATTGCCAGCATCGCCGTCAGACAACCGGCAACCCCTTGCCGATTCTTCGGCTTCGGCTTCGGCTTCGCTTGGCGCAGCGGCCGCTTCGATCAGCTCTTCGACCTCGTTGAACATGGCCAACTGCGGTGAGTCGGCATCTTCAGGGCTGCGCTCGGACTTGGGCGAGAACAGCTTGTGGCGCAGCAAGGCGACCTGTTCTTGAAGTTGTTCTATGCGAGCATCTTTCGCCGCCGCCTGTTCACTGGCCAGCAGCAGTAAATGCTTGAGCAGGATTGGGTCGTCAGGAAGGGATTCGGGCACGGCGATCATGGCCGTGGATTTATACCGGCTCAGGTTACGAAGCGCGGCGTCAGTATCTGGTGCGGACGGTTACGCCACAGGTCGATACCGTCGAGCAGCCAGTTCAGTTCGTCGACCGTCAGTTCGATGGCCTCGTCACCGGCATCGGGTTTGGTCTTGAAACGCTCGGCTTCCAGT
>NZ_JAOCLK010000070.1:0-11630 GCF_029845265.1 Ectopseudomonas oleovorans | reverse complement strand
AACAAAAACCCCGCTGCTTGCGCAGCGGGGCTTCTGGGGTTCACCTGGGCTTACTGATCCCAGGGACGGTCGCCATGCTCGTCCTTGATGCGGGTAGGCAGGCCCATTACGTCCAGCAGCTTGAGGAACGGCTCGGCCGGCAGCTCCTCGACGTTGACCATACGCTTGGCATCCCACTCACCACGCGCCACCAGCAGCGCAGCGGCGACCGGCGGCACACCGGCGGTGTAGGAAATACCCTGGCTGTCGGTCTCGGCGAAGGCCTCTTCGTGGTCGGCCACGTTGTAGATGAACAGCTCGCGCGGCTGACCATCCTTGGTGCCCTTGACCAGATCGCCGATGCAGGTCTTGCCGGTGTAGCCCGGCGCCAGCGAGGCAGGGTCGGGCAGCACGGCCTTGACCACCTTGAGCGGTACCACCTCAAGGCCTTCGGCGGTCTTGACCGGCTGCTCGGAGAGCAGGCCGAGGTTCTTCAGCACGGTGAACACGTTGATGTAGTGGTCGCCGAAGCTCATCCAGAAGCGGACGTTCGGTACATCGAGGTGCTTGGACAGCGAGTGCACCTCGTCATGGCCGGTCAGGTACAGGTTCTGTTCGCCCACCACCGGCAGATCGTCGGTGCGTTTGACTTCGAACATGCGGTTGCTCACCCACTGGCTGTTCTGCCAGCTGTAGACCGTGCCGGTGAATTCGCGGAAATTGATTTCCGGGTCGAAATTGGTGGCGAAGTACTTGCCGTGCGAACCGGCGTTGACGTCGAGGATGTCGATCGACTCGATCTTGTCGAAGTACTGTTGTTGCGCCAGAGCGGCATAGGAGTTGACTACGCCCGGGTCGAAGCCGACGCCGAGGATGGCGGTCACGCCCTTGTCCTGGCATTCGGCCAGGTGCTTCCACTCGTAGTTGCCATACCACGGCGGGGTTTCACAGATCTTGCTCGGATCTTCGTGGATGGCGGTGTCCAGATAGGCGACGCCGGTATCGATGCAGGCACGCAGCACGGACATGTTGAGGAACGCCGAACCGACGTTAATGACGATCTGCGATTCGGTTTCGCGGATCAGTGCCTTGGTCGCATCCACGTCCAGGGCGTTCAGCGCATAGGCCTTGATCTCGCCGGGCTGCTTGAGACCGCCCTTTGCCTGCACGCTGTCGATGATGGCCTGGCATTTGGAGATGTTGCGCGACGCAATTGCAATGCGACCTAACTCGTCATTGTGTTGCGCGCACTTATGGGCCACCACCTTGGCAACACCTCCTGCTCCAATGATCAGAACATTCTTCTTCAATTGTTTCACCTCCTGGGAACTGCGTTGTTGAAAGCGTTTTGATGCGTATTTTGGGTGGTGGGCTGAAGCCCACCCTACTTGACTCAAGACTCGGTGTAGGGTGGGCTTCAGCCCACCACAACAATGTCAGGACAGGCTGGACAGGTAGTCGTCGAACTCGAACTGGCGCACTACCTCGACGCTGCCGTCGAGTTGTTTCACCACGATGGACGGCATCTTCAGGCCGTTGAACCAGTTTTTCTTGACCATGGTGTAACCGGCCGCATCGATGAACGACAGGCGATCACCGATCTGCAGCGGCTTGTCGAACTGGTACTCGCCGAAGATATCCCCGGCCAGGCAGCTCTTGCCGCAGACCATGTAGGTGTGTTCGCCGTCATTCGGCGCCATCTTGGCGTTGAGGCGGTAGATCAAGAGATCCAGCATGTGCGCCTCGATGGAGCTGTCGACCACCGCCAGGTGCTTGCCGTTGTACAGGGTGTCGAGCACGGTCACTTCCAGCGAGGCGCTGAGGGTGATCGCCGCCTCGCCCGGCTCCAGATACACCTGCACGCCGTACTTCTCGGAGAAGGCTTTTAGCCGCGCGCAGAAGGCATCGATCGGATAGCCCTCGCCGGTGAAGTGGATGCCGCCACCGAGGCTGACCCACTCGACCTGGGCGATCAGGTGACCGAAGCGCTCCTCGATGGTGGTGAGCATCTTGTCGAACAGCTCGAAGCTGCCGTTCTCGCAGTTGTTGTGGAACATGAAGCCGGAAATCTGCCCCATGACCTGCTCGATCTTGACTGGATCCCACTCACCGAGGCGGCTGAACGGCCGCGCCGGGTCGGCCAGCAGGTAATCGGAGCTGCTCACCTGCGGGTTGACGCGCAGGCCGCGGATGGTGCCCTCGGTACGCTCGGCGAAGCGTTCGAGCTGGCCGATGGAGTTGAAGATGATCTTGTCGCAGTTGGCGACCATCTCTTCGATCTCGTCGTCGGCCCAGGCCACGCTGTAGGCGTGGGTTTCGCCGGCGAACTTCTGCCGGCCCAGTTTCAGCTCATACAGCGAAGACGACGTGGTGCCGTCCATGTATTGCTGCATCAGGTCGAACACCGACCAGGTGGCGAAGCATTTCAGCGCCAGCAGCGCCTTGGCACCAGAGTTCTCGCGCACGTAGGCGATCTTCTCCAGGTTGACCAGAAGCTTCTGTTTGTCGATGAGGTAGTACGGCGTCTGGATCATCTCGTCGCCCCAGCAAGGTCGGCCAATGGAGGGTTTCAGCCCCCCGGAAAAAAGTGGACGCGAATTGTGCCGATAACCGGCGCATATCGAAAGGGCATTGGAGATTTTTTGTACAACAGGCCATGACCATTATTCGGCCTGCCTGGGCTGACAGGCTATGAAAGCCTGATTACAGCCCGATGACGTCACGTCGCGATAAGCTTGTCCCCGGCATCGCTGCTCCATGCCTCTGATCGATTGGGACTCAAAACAGGCATCGCGCTTGCAGTACAATCCTCCCCTTTTCACTTGCCTGGACCCGGCGCCTCGATGATCGATCCCAAGCGCGTTTTGCGCGCCCTCGCCGAACACTGGACGTTGCTCGAACCGCTCTGCGAGCGTTTCGACGCCGGCACCCTGAGCCTGGTGGAGCTGCGCAACCAGCTCGCCACCCAGTTGCCCGACACCACGCCCAGCGACACCACTGCCCTGCTCGACACCTGGATTCGTCTGGACATCCTTGTGCCAGTGGCGAAGAGCCCCAATCGTTTCGAGCTCAATGCGCAGATTCATGACTTCCTGGCCTACCTGCGCCGCGAACACCGCCTCGGCCTGTGCCTGGAAATCGAAGCCTACCTGCGCCACCTGGAGCGCCTGGCCGGCTATATCCAGGACGCCTTCGAGGTGCGCGACGCCCACGACCTGGCGCGTCAGCTACGCCTGCTCGATATGCGCGTGCGCGATGTACTGAAGAAGTTGGCCAACGACGAACAGGCGCTGGTCAGCGTGGCCGACCGGGCCAAGACCAGCGACCGGCAGATTCCCCTGCGCCAACGTTACGCCGAGGTGCTGGCCACCTGGGACGAATACGTCGAGCCGATGATTCAACTGGTCGCCGCCGACGGCGCTTTCGAGCAGGGCGTGCGCCGCGTCGAACAGGTGCTGCTGCGCCTGCTCGGCGACCAGCAGCGTCTCGGCCAGTTGGTCGACGACGACCTGCTGCTGCGTACCCACGCGCGCATCCTGGAAATGCAGACCACCGCCCAGCTCACCCTGCGCAAGGCCCGCGAACTGCTCCTGCCGCTGCGCGAGGAAGCCCGTCGGCACAACGCCGTGACCCGTGGCGCTGCGCTGGCGCTGTCGGTAATCCGCAAGAAGGGTATCGACGCCGTGCCGCAGGCAGCCATGCCGCTGTTCACCCGTCCGCAGAGCAACTTCCTCGGCAGCGCCAGCCAGGTCGAGGCCTACGTCTACGCCCTGGCGCGCTTCGAAGCCAAGCCGGCGCATTTCCCCAAGGCCAGCAACAGCCGCAAGGCTGGCGCGCCCAAGGCGCCGAAAACCGCGCGGGAGATGATCGAGCGCTGCGAACAGGCCCTGCCACTGCCGGACCTGATGACCTGGCTGCTGGAGCAGGAACCGGAAGGCGCCACCGACGAGTTGCTCTACTGGTTCTCGCGCCTGTCGCGTGAAGGCCGCTTCCAGCGCGACCGCCTGGAACGTCAGACCTACCTGACCCGCGAGCACGAAATCAGCATCAGCTCCTATGCGTTGGTGGGCCGCCCCAGTGCCTGATTTTTACCTAGGGTGGACCAGGGCGCGCAGCCAACGCCTTCTTTGCTCCACCTTGTTGATTGCCTTGATCGAGCCTGTAGGAGCGAGCTCTGCTCGCGAACGACTACGGGACGCTTCGCGAGCAGAGCTCGCTCCCACATTCGTCAGATGACTTGCGTATGAACATCGATCTGAAAGAAATGACCCAGCTCGCGGCCGCCTTCCGCGACCTGTTCAAGGGCTACCACATCTCGCGCAGCGAGCCGGAGTGCTACGCCCAGCTGTCCAGCATGCAGGATCAGTATCGTGCGCTGTTCCGCGCCCTCGGCTTCGAGCTGGTCTGCGACCCGCGCGGTTTCTACTACTTCGTGCCCGAGCAGGTGGCGCCGCAGGTGAACAAGACCGCCCAACGCCTGGCGCTGTTCACCTTCATCCTCGTCGAGCACCTGGCCGACCAGGGCCGCGACCCGCTCTCCGTACTCGACGGCGGCAGCATCGGCCGTGACGAGCTGCCGGCGCTGCTGGAAAAGTACCGCGACCTGTTCCTCCAGGCCGAAGTCACCACTTTCGAGGAGCTGGAAGACAAGATCATCCGCCGCCTCATCCAGCTCGGTTTCGCCGAGGACAGCAACGGCGTGTACCGTTTCCTGCCACCGATGCACCGTTTCCTCGACGTCTGCCTGTCGGTGCAGCACGACCGCGACCTGGCCGCCAGCCTGCACAGCAGTGACCTGCCGCTGCCGGCACCGGTGCTGCTGGACGATGACGGCGACGCCGATCCGCTCGCAGTCGTGGACGCTGAAGAATCCGAGGAAGACGCCCTGGCCCGCGCCATGGCCGAAGAACGCGCCGCACAGGAGATGGACGCATGAGCCAGGAACGCTACGGCATCCGCCGCTTCGCCCTGCTGAATACCGCCGGCTACAGTCTCGGCCTGTTCCCGCTGGAAAACCCGCTGTCGGTGTACGGCGCCAACAACCTGGGTAAATCCGCCTCGATCAACGCCCTGCAGTTTCCCATCCTGGCGCGCATGTCGGACATGAGCTTCGGCAAGTACAGCCTGGAAGCCTCGCGCAAGTTCTACTTCGCCAGCGACACCAGCTACATCCTCGTCGAGGTCGCCCTGCCCCATGGCCCGCACGTAATCGGCGTAGCCGGTCGCGGCCCCGGTGGCGGCTTCGGCCACCAGTTCTTCGCCTACGCCGGCGAGCTGGATCTGGAGCACTATCAGCAGAACGGCACCTGCCTGCGTCAGCGTGAGCTGTTCAAGAACCTCGGCCAGGCCGGCATCACCGCCTACGAACTGAAGCCCGACGAACTGCGTCGCCTGCTGGTCGGCGGTCACACCAGCATTCCGCTGGATCTGACCCTGATCCCGCTGCGCTCGACCAGCGAGCAGAGCCTGAAGACCTTCCGCGCCCTGTTCATCAACCTGCTGCACATGCGCGAGATCACCGCCGCCAAGCTCAAGCAGCTGTTCCTCGATGCCTTCGAGCACAGCCTGCGCTCCGGCAGCGTCGACTATATCGCCGCCACCGAGGAAGCCTTCCGCGACGTACGCCGTATGGAGCAGGACTACCAGGCGCTGGTCACCGCCGGCCCGTTGATCGAAGCGCTGGCCTCGGGCGTGGCCCAGCGCGAAGTGCTGCGCGGCAAGCTGCACCGCCTCTCGCCGTTGCTCGACAACCTGCTGGGCACCTGGCACGACTATGCCGATGCGCGCAAGGAAGAGCTGGTGATCCAGGCCGAGCATTACCGCAGCGAGCAGGACGGCCTGCAGAACGAGCAGCGTGGCGGCACCAGTGAGCTGATGCGCCTGGAGCGCGAGATCAGCGAGATCCAGCGCTGGCTCGGCGAACTTTCGGTGCTGAAGAACCGCTTCGCCCTAGTGGACGATGCCAAGGTACTGGAAGAGCAACTGCTCGCCGCCAAGGACGCCCACGACGAACTGGCCGGCGCCCTGGCGCAGTCGCGGCAGTTCTCCAGCGAAGACCTGGACGAGCGCCTGCGCGATCTGGAAAAACGCCTCAAGTCGGTCAAGCAGCAGCTCGACCACGCCGACAACAACAGCTACTCGCGCCTGCGCGAGGAATTCAGCCAGCAGGACGTCGACCGCCTGATGCGCCTGTTCAACGGCCAACTGTTCAGCCTGCCACTGGGTGAGAAAGGCATCCAGGCCGACGGTGACGACTGGGTCAAGGCGGTCGAAGCAGTGCTGGATCGCTTCAAGGGCGACACCTTCGCCGTGCCGGGCCTGTCCATCGACCTCAGCCATATCGAACCGCCAGCGCTGCAGGCACTGGCCGACCGCGCCGCCCTGCGCGACCAGAAGGATCGTCTGGAGCGCGAGCTCAAGCAGCTCAAGACCCAGCAGTCGGTCGCCGCCGACCGCGCCGCCAGCAAGGCCCAGGCCGAGACGCTGTACCAGGCCGTGCTCGATGCACAGAAAGCCCTGGAAGACTTCCGCAAGAGCCAGACCCTGGCCGCCGAGGAGCCGCAGAAGCTGGAACGCCTGGCCGAACTGGAAGGCGCTCAGGACGAACTCAAGCGTGCCAGCGATGCCTTCGCCGAGCGCGTGCAGCAGCTGTCCGCCAAGCTGCAACTGGTCGGCCGCCAACTGGCGGATCTGGAGGCCAAGGAACGCACCCTGGAAGATGCCCTGCGTCGTCGCCAGTTGCTGCCGGCCGACTTGCCGTTCGGCACGCCATTTATGGAGCCGGTGGACGACTCGCTGGACAACCTGCTGCCGCTGCTCAACGACTACCAGGACACCTGGCAGGCGCTGCAGCGCATCGACGGCCAGATCGAAGCCCTCTACGCCCAGGTGCGCCTGAAAGGGGTGGCCAAGTTCGACAGTGAAGACGACGTCGAGCGCCGCCTGCAACTGCTGGTCAACGCCTACGCCCACCGCCAGGACGAAGCCCTGACCTTGGCCAAGGCGCGCCGTGCGGCAGTCACCGATATCGCCCGTACCCTGCGCAATATCCGCAGCGACTACGACAACCTGGAACACCAGCTGGCGCTGTTCAACCGCGAGATCAACAAGCGCCAGGTCTCCAACCTGCAAAGCTTCCGCATCGTCCTGGCACCGAACAAGGAAGCCCTGCGCCATATCGACCAGATCATCCACAGCGCCGGCCAGTACGAGGAAGGCGAAACCCTGTCGGTGTTCGACCTGTCGCAATCGGCCGATCAGGATGCCAAGAACGAGGAAGCCAAGGACTACCTGTCGCGCCTGGTGGCGGCCAATGGCAACCAGTTGGGCCTGAAGGATCTGTTCGAACTGGCTTTCGAGATCACCAAGGTGCATGGCCAGCCGGTGATTCACACCGACATCGATGGCGCTGCTTCCAACGGCACCACCATGACCATCAAGGCGCTGACCAACATGTACCTGTTGCTGCACCTGATGGATCGCGAGCAGGCCGGACGCGTACGCCTGCCCTACTACCTCGACGAGGCGGCAGACATCGACGAACGCAACCAGCAGGCCCTGATCGAGACCAGCCTGCAGCTCGGCTTCGTGCCGATCCTGGCCTCGGTCAAGCCGCAGGTCTCGGCCCACGTGGCCATCGACCTCGAAGGCGGCAGCGGCCCCAACGGCATCTATATCGACGAAGCGGACTGGAAGTTCATCAAGCCGCGCGAGAATGCCAAGGCTCAGGCGCCTGCGCAGGAAGAAGCCATCGAGCCGGCCTGAACGCATCGCGGCTGAAGCCGCTCCTACGACTCACACACGTGTAGGAGCGGCTGGGCGGCATTCCGCTTCAGCCGCGAGCTTTTATAGCCGCAAAAATGAAAGGGGCCGCTCACTGCGGCCCCTTTCATTTCCATGATGGTCTTACTGCTCCAGCACGATCTTCGGCGCCCACTGCATCCAGGCATCCTGCGGCTCGTCGAACAGTGCAAACGTCTGCCCCGGCTGCGCCGGCCCACCCATCTCCGGATTGTTCGGTGTGGCGAAGGCGATACCGCCTTCGAGCAGCGCCTCTAGCGACTCGGTCCGCACTTTCACGCCCTTGAACAGCCCGGCATCCACACCGATGCCACTGGCATTCCAGAAGCGGCTGCCCGAACGCACCAGCGGCGCATAACGTGGTTCGATCAGTACATGAATCAGCACGCGATCCGAGGTCGGCCCCAGTTCGAAATCCACCACCTTGCCCACCGGCACCTCGCGGTAGCTGACCAGTACACCCGGCTTGATCGAACCACGGCGCGGCGCGCTCAGCACCAGGCGCAAGCCTTCCTCACGCACAGCCTGATTCGGCGCACTGGCCAACGCGGTGAATTCGGTACGGCGCGCCCCTTTATGCGCCGAGGGCTGCACTTCCAGATACTGGCCACTGACCAGGGTGCCAAGATTCGCGGCACGGATCAGGCTCAGTTCCGGCTTCACCACCCAGAAGCGCGTCCCCTCACGGGCGATCTGCTCGGCTGCCTGAGTGATACGCACGTTGAGGATCACCGCTTGCAGGTCATCGGTCAGGCTGAGGTTCTCGACCTTGCCAACCTCCAACCCCTTGTAGCGCACCAGCGTGCCCGGCTGCAGACCATCGCCATCGGCCAGCCGAATGGTGATCTGCTGACCCAGTTGCAAGGCACTGTCACGGTCAGCATGTAAAGCGAAGCGCTGCACCTGGCGATCCGATCTAGCGGCTTGCAGATCAAGCGTGTCGAAAGCGATGCCGCCTGCCAACAGCGTCTGCAGCGACTCACTCTTGACCTCGACACCGGACAGCCCCCCCTTGAGGGTGATGCCACTGGCATTCCAGAAACGCGTGGAGGTGTTCACCAGGTGCACGTAATCCGGCTCGATATGCACACCGAGTACCACCTGACTGTTATCGCGTCCCAGCTGGTAACTCTGCACCGAGCCGACCTTGATCTGCCGGTAGAGCACCGGACTACCCACTTCGATGGAGCCTAGCTGATCGCTGAACAACACCAGATGCAGGCCCGGCGCGCCCAGGTCAAGAGGTGGCGCCTTGCTGCGAGCCACGAAGCTGCGTGCCGGCGGATTGCCTTTATCACCGGGACGCACGGCAATGTAGTTACCCTTGACCAAGGCTTCGAGCCCTGTGATACCGGCCAGGGAAATGGAGGGTTTGACCACCCAGAAATCCGAGCCTTCGACCAGATAATCTTCAGCCAATGGATTGATCGTCAGTTCAGCCGTCGCACTGTTAAGGTCACGGTCTATCTGCATGGTTTTCAGCGAGCCAATCTGGATGCCCTTGTACATCACCGGCGTGCGGCCTTCCTGCAAACCATCGAACTCACTGAGTTTGACGATAACCTTGATGCCTGCCTGAGCCTCGTCGTAATCCTCATACAGACGAAATGGCAGCGCAGGGTCGGTCGCCGGGCTGTCCTTGCGATGCTCAGGCGTGGCGAAGGCGATACCGCCGGCAACGATGCTGGCCAGCGATTCGCTGCGCAGCTTGAAACCCGACAGATCGGCATCGACACTGATACCGCTGGCATTCCAGAAGCGCGTATGTTTGCGTACCAGATGCGCGTATGCAGGCTCGATGAACACCTTCACTTCAACCGTGCTCTGGTCCTCTCCCAAGGTGTAGCTCTTCACCCGGCCAACCTGAATCTGCCGGTAGAACACGGGACTGTCACGATTGAGCGAGCCCAAGCGTTCGGCTTTCAGGGTGATATGCAAGCCAGGCACGTCATCGCCCATGGGCGGTTCCTGAGGCAGGGCGGTAAAGCTGCGCGTCACCTCACCCTCGCCCGGACTGAAGGTAATGTAGTTACCCGATACCAGCGTCTCCAGACCACTGATACCGGCCAGGCTGACTTTGGGCTTGACCAACCAGAAGCGCGTGCCGCTACGCAGGTATTGCTCCAGCTCCTTGTTCACTTCCAACTGGGTGACCACGCCACGTTTCTCACCACTCGAGTCGAGACTGATAGCGGTCACCTTGCCTACCGCCATACCCTTGAACATCAGCTCGGTCTTGCCAGCCTGAATACCCTCCCCGCTGGCAAATACCAATTCGACCTGAATGCCTGCCTCGCTATAGGCGCGCCAGGCCAGCCAACCACCAATCAGCAGCGCGATAAGCGGCAACACCCAAATGGCCGACCAGTTCGAAGCAGGACGCGTCTTGGCCAGAGGAAGGTCAGTCATGATCGGTTTCCGTGTTATCCCAGATAAGGCGAGGGTCGAACGTCAGGGCTGCCAGCATGGTTAGGATTACCACACTGGCAAAGGCCGCGGCGCCGGCGCCAGCTTCGATACTGGCCAGGCTGCCAAAATTCACCAGCGCCACCAAAATTGCGATGACGAAGATGTCGAGCATCGACCAGCGGCCGATCCACTCGATGAAGCGATACATGAGAATACGCTGGCGAGCGGACATTGGCTGATGCCGCTGCACCGAATAGAGCAATAGAGCGATGCCAACCAGCTTGAATGTGGGCACCAGGATACTGGCGATAAACACTACCGCCGCAATCGGCAGCATCCCAAGATGAACGAGTTCCACCACACCGCCCATGATGGTCGCCGGCGCGCCTTTGCCCAAACTGTTGACGGTCATGATCGGCAGCAGGTTGGCCGGGATATAGAGAATCGCCGAGGTCAACAGCAAAGCCCAGGTGCGCACCAGGCTATTGGGGCGACGTGCATGTACCTGACCACCACAGCGACTGCAGTACTGATGCCTGGCACCCTCCTCGACCGGATTGATCTGGTGACACTCGTGGCAGACCAGTAGTCCGGCATCAATCGCCCGCATGGATGTCCTCCCCGGACAGCGCTTCCCAAATCTGATGCGGAGACATGGTCACTTCAAGCCACACCTGCACCAGAAGCAATGCGATGAAGCAGAACAACCCCAAGCCCAGGCTCAGGTCAGCTAGGTCCATCAACTTCACCATGGCAACCAGAATGCCCATCAGATAGACCTCGAGCATCCCCCACTCGCGCATGTGGTGATAGATCCGGTAAAGCAACAGACCGTAGCTACGCCCGAAGTCGAGGCGGATGCTCAACAGAACCAGCAACTGACACAGCAGCTTGAGCAGCGGCACGGCCATGCTGCAAAGGAACACCACCACTGCAATGCCTTGCATGCCGCTCTCATACAGACCTAGCACACCACTCCAGACAGTGTCCTGCGAGGTTTGGCCCAACAGATTGAGCTGCATGATCGGCAGGAAGTTTGCCGGGATATAGAGCAGTAGAGCCGTTAATACCAGCGCCAGGCTACGCCGTACTACATGATGACGGTGGCTGAACAACTCATAACCACAACGAGGGCACTCGGCACTTTCACCATCCTGCAGCATCGGCTTGCGCATCAATAGATCGCACTCATGACAGGCGACCAACTGCTCAATCGGCAAGGAAGATAAGGAAGATTCGGAGGGCGAGTCAGACATGAAAGTCCCCAGCGGAATTCGCCGCATTCTACCCGAGCGCCACCAGACACCGACATACCGTGCGCACCACGATAACCCCCCGTATTGGTCGGTGCGCACAGCGCACCATACGCGCCTGCAGGAACGACCTCTGGCCAACTTTCCGCCGCGCAAAGAAGAAACCCCAGACCGCTAGGCGATCTGGGC
>NZ_JAOCLK010000069.1:0-13309 GCF_029845265.1 Ectopseudomonas oleovorans | reverse complement strand
TTTGTTTTTGTTGTCATCGACGCTACTCCATGTGTTTTTTGTTATGGATGCTTGGACTATAGCCAGCAGGTGGTACTGCTTGATCCCTCGAAAGTGTGATTTGCAGCCCCCAGCCACTCTGGCTCGCAGGTTTCAGACCCTGCCCCTAGCCAAGCATGGACGTGAAACAGCAATTAGCAAGCCAAACGCTTGTTTGACTGAGCGGTCACTTTAACCGCCCAGTCAATTCGCACCTCACAGCGTGGACAGAAACGCACTACCGGCTTCTTGCCATTGGGCGATTTCGACGCGAATGCGCTTCTTGTCCAGTTTGCCGACGCTGGTCTTGGGAATTTCGGTAACAAGCGCGATTTGCGTGGGAATCGCCCACTTGTTGATGTGACCTTGCTCGACGAAAGGCTTGAGGTGCTCCTTTAGCCCCTTGGCATCCAAACTCTGCGCGTCACGCAACACCACCAAGGCGAATGGCCGTTCGCCCCACTGCGGATCCGGCACCCCCACCACCGCCACTTCGCGCACTGCCGGGTGGCGGCTGATCAGGTCTTCCAGCTCCAGCGACGAAATCCATTCCCCCCCGGTCTTGATCACATCCTTGATACGGTCACGAATCTCGATAAAGCCCATACCATCGATGGTTGCCACATCGCCGGTATGCAGCCAACCATGTGCCCAAAGCTCCTCGCCCTTCTCAGGCTCACGGAAATAGCCCTGGGTCAGCCAGGGCGCGCGCAGCACCAGCTCGCCCTGGGACTCACCGTCGCTAGGCAGCAATTTGCCATCGGCATCCATGATTGCGGCTTCCACCAGCGGCACCGGAATACCAGCCTTGATTCGATAGGTGGTGCGCTCGTCCTCGCTACCGGCGCGCAGCTCCTCATTGAGGTAAGCGCAGGAAATCAGTGGGCAGGTCTCGGACATGCCATAGGCCGCTGTCAGCTGGATGCCGCGCGCCTTGGCCGCCTCGTAGAGGGAGCGATTGAGCGCGCTACCACCGATGATCATCTTCATGCCGCCGAAATCATGGCCCTGCGCACCTGGCGCGCTCAGCAGCATCTGCAGAATGGTCGGCACGCAGTGGGAGAAGGTGACCTTCTCTTCCTTGATCAGGCGGCAAAGCATGTCCGGCTCGTAGCGGCCGGGATATACCTGCTTGACCCCGAGCATGGTGGCCACGTACGGCACGCCCCAGGCATGCACGTGGAACATCGGGGTGATCGGCATGTAGACATCGTCGTTGCCCAGCAGGCGGATGCTGTCCAGGCCGCCCATGGTGGTCGCCATGGACATGGTGTGCAGCACCAGTTGCCGATGAGTGAAGTACACGCCCTTGGGGTTACCAGTGGTGCCAGTGGTATAGAAGGTCGTAGCCACCGAGTTCTCATCGAAATCGGCGAAGTCATAGTGCGGGCTGGCCGCAGCCAGCAGGCTCTCGTACTCGCCAACGAGGTTCGGCAGGTCGGCGTTCTTGTCTTCGCCATCGGTCAGCAGCAGGGTTTTCTCCACCGTGGTCAGTTGACCGGCAATACCGTTGTAGAGCGGCACGAACTCACTGTTGACCAGCACGAAACGGTCTTCGGCATGGTTCATGGTGTAGAGGATTTGATCCGGCGACAGGCGGATGTTGATGGTATGCAGCACCGCGCCGAGCATGGGAATGGCGAACATGCACTCCAGATAGCGGTGGCTGTCCCAATCCATCACCGCCACGGTATCACCGGCCTTGACCCCCGCCTGGCTAAGCACATTGGCCAGGCGCGCGACACGCTCGTTGAAGGTGGCGTAGCTGTAGCGCAGCTTGTCGCGATAGACGATTTCGCGGGTTTTCTCGTAGCGACTGCCAGATAACAGCAGGCGCTTGATCAGCAACGGATAGGCATGAGCATTGTCGGCGGGGGGAATCAGTCGAGTCTGCAGCATGAAGTCACCTTGAGGCACGCGAGGAATAGGTATGCAACGACTCTAGAGCGGCTCATGCACAGCTAAATCAGCCCAAAGAATGATTTGCCACGTGACCCTATGGCCACTTTTGGTCACAGGTTAGAATCAGGCCATCAAGCCAGTCTATAAACAGACTTCACCGAGCCACACTTTCGTTCGAGGTAACACCATGTCCGATATCGTCATCGTCAGCGGCGCCCGTACTCCCATGGGCGGTTTTCAAGGCAGCCTGGCCAGCGTGCCTGCCGTCGAGCTGGGCGCTGCCGCCATTCGTGAAGCAGTCAAGCGCGCCGGTATCGAGCCGGCCGACGTGCAGGAAGTGATCATGGGCTGCGTACTGCCCGCTGGCCTCAAGCAAGGTCCGGCCCGTCAGGCTTCGCTCAATGCCGGTCTGCCCTCCGCCACCGGTTGCACCACCATCAACAAACTCTGCGGCTCGGGTATGAAGGCGGTGATGATGGCTTTCGACTCGCTGAAGGCCGGCAGCAACCAGGTAATGATCGCTGGCGGCATGGAAAGCATGTCCAACGCGCCCTATGTGCTGGAAAAGGCCCGCACCGGCCTGCGCATGGGCCATGGCGAGATCAAGGACCACATGTTCCTCGACGGCCTGGAAGACGCGCGCACTGGCCGCCTGATGGGCTCCTTCGCCCAGGAAACGGCCGACCAGTACGGCATCACCCGTGAGGAAATGGACGCCTATGCCATCGAATCGCTGCGCCGCGCGCAGGCGGCGATCAAGGACGGCTCGCTGGACGCGGAGATCGTCCCGGTCACCGTCACCTCGCGCAAGGGTGAGGTGGTGGTCAAGGATGACGAACAGCCGCTGACGGCCAACCTGGACAAGATCCCGACACTCAAACCCGCCTTCAAGAAAGACGGCACCATCACCGCCGCCAACGCCAGTTCTATTTCCGATGGCGCCAGCGCGCTGCTATTGATGACCGCTGATGAAGCCGCCAAGCGCGGCCTCAAGCCGCTGGCCAGGGTCGTTGCCCACGCGACGCAGAGCCAGGCCCCGAGCGAGTTCACCCTGGCTCCCATCGGTGCCATGAGCAACCTGCTGAAAAAAACCGGCTGGAGCAAGGACGAAATCGATCTGTTCGAGATCAACGAAGCCTTCGCCATGGTGACCATGCTGGCCATGCGCGAGCACGGCCTGGACCATGCCAAGGTCAACGTGTTCGGCGGTGCCTGTGCCCAGGGCCACCCGGTGGGCTCCACCGGCTCGCGGATCATCCTCACTCTGATCAACGCCCTGCAGAAGAAAGGTGGCAAGCGCGGCGTCGCCTCGCTGTGCATCGGCGGCGGCGAAGCGACAGCGGTGGCCATCGAACTGCTGTAACTCGCCCCATCAGCAAAGAGCCCCGCAATCGCGGGGCTCTTTCGTTTAGCGCATTTCGGTAAACGCCAGCTTCACACCGATGCCGACCAACACTGCGCCCATCAGCCGATCGAACCAGTGCCCCATACGGGCAAAGCCGGCGCGCACGCGCTGCTGGCTGAACAGCCAGGCTACCAGGCAGAACCAGAACGCGGTGGCCAGCGCCAGATACAGGCCGTAACCGGCCTGCACCGCCACTGGGGTATGCGGGTTGATCACCACGGTGAACAGCGACAGGAAGAACAGCGTCGCCTTGGGATTCAAGCCATTGGTGATAAACCCCGTGACGAAGGCGCCACGACCGCTGCGCTCGCCGGCGGCCAGATTCAGCTCGGCACTGGCCGAGTCGGCCGGGCGCGCGCGCAGCGCCTTGATGCCGATATACAGCAGGTAGGCCGCCGCCAGCCATTTCAGCGCGTTGAACAGGACGATGGACTGCGACACGATCAGGCCGATACCGAGCAACGAATAAGTGACGTGGACCAGAATCCCGGTGCCCACTCCGAAGGCGGTGAACAGTCCCGCGCGGCGACCGTAGCCGACGCTCTCGCGCACAACGATGGCGAAATCAGGCCCAGGGCTGGCCACCGCCAGCAGGTGAATCAAGGCAACGGTGAGAAATTCACTCCAGTACATGGCGGCTCCGCATCGACGCTGAAGGTCTGGTAGGCTCGCCAATCTACTCTTGCGACCCTCCTGCGAAAAGGTACAGCTGATGAGCAACAGCCCACGCGCCGTCTTCCTCGACCATGCCTCCCTCGACCTTGGCGACCTCGACATGCAACCGCTGCATCAGGCGTTCGCCGAGCTGACCCTGCACGCGCACACACGTCCGGATCAGGTCGCCGAACGCCTGCAAGGGGCCCAGGTCGCCATCAGCAACAAGGTGCCGTTGGACGCCGCCACCTTCGCTGCCTGCCCAGAGTTGAAACTGGTTCTGGTAACCGCTACCGGCATCAACAACATCGACCTGAAAGCCGCCAGTGACCACGGCGTAACCGTGTGCAACTGCCAGGGCTACGGCACCCCGTCCGTGGCACAGCACACCTTGATGCTGCTGCTGGCCCTGGCCACGCGCCTGCCCGACTACCAGCGCGATATCGCTGCCGGTCGTTGGCAACAAGCCAGTCAGTTCTGCCTGCTCGATCACCCCATCGTCGAACTCGAAGGCAAGACGCTGGGCATGCTCGGCCATGGCGAACTGGGCGGCGCCGTCGCCCGCCTGGCCGAAGCCTTCGGCATGCGCGTGCTGCTTGGCCAACTGCCCGGCCGCCCCGCGCGCGCCGATCGCCTGCCGCTGCACGAACTGTTGCCGCAAGTCGATGCGCTGACCCTGCACTGCCCACTCAACGAGCAGACGCGCAACATGATCGGTGCGCAGGAACTGGCGCTGATGAAGCCGCGCGCGTTCCTGATCAACACCGCGCGTGGCGGCCTGGTCGACGAACAGGCCTTGGCCGATGCCCTGCGCAGCGGTCATCTGGGCGGTGCGGCCACCGACGTGCTGACTCAGGAGCCGCCGAAAGATGGCAACCCACTACTGGCCGCCGACATTCCGCGCCTGATCGTCACCCCGCACAGCGCCTGGGGGAGCCAGGAAGCCCGCCAGCGCATCGTCGGCCAGGTCGTGGAAAACGCCGCTGGTTTCTTCGCCGGTGCGCCGCTGCGAGTGGTCGGGTAAGCTGCGCAGCTTTCTTGTAGGAGCGTGCGTCGCGAGCGAACACGGTCAACAGCAAAATCTTCGCGAGCAGAGCTCGCTCCTACACCGCGCGCCGTAAACAGATTCTCAGGAAATACCATGGACCCGCGAAGCGAAGTTCTCCTGCGCCAGGCTGAATTGTTCGGTGGCGAACTGCTGTTGGCCGGCCTGCCGGCTGACGACCTGCTCGGCGCCCTGCCTCAGGCACGCGGCTGGAACTGGCATGCGGGCGACCAGGCATCGCTTGCCGCACGCTTTGCTGGGCGCTGCCAGTTCGCCACAGACATGCCCGAAGGTGACTTCCGCGCTGCCGTGCTGTTCCTGCCCAAATCCCGCGAACTGGCCGATTACCTGCTGCAAGCGCTGGCCTCGCGCCTGGGCGGCAAGCCGCTGTACCTGGTCGGTGAAAAACGTGGCGGCATCGAACGTGCGGCCAAACAGCTGGCAGCCTATGGCAAGCCACGCAAGCTCGACAGCGCGCGGCACTGCCAACTCTGGTGCGTCGAGGTGGAGCAGGCACCGCCTGTGCCGGATCTGCACGCCCTGGCGCAGAGCTACTCATTGCCGCTGGCCGACTGTGCCCTGGAGATCGTCACCCTGCCCGGTGTGTTCGCCCATGGCCGCCTGGATCGCGGCAGCGCATTGCTGCTCGAGCATCTGGATGACCTGCCCAGCGGCCACCTGCTCGATTTCGGCTGCGGTGCCGGAGTACTCGGCGCTGCGCTCAAAAGGCGTTACCCAGACAGCGAGCTGAGCCTGCTGGATGTTGACGCCTTCGCCCTGGAAAGCAGCCGCCTGACCCTCGCCCGCAATGGCCTGTCAGCCAACCTGATCGCCGGCACGGGCATCGAATCGGCACCCGAGGGACTCAGCGCCATCGTCAGCAACCCGCCGTTCCATCAGGGTGTGCACACCGACTACCAGGCCAGCGAGAACCTGCTGAGCCAGGCGGCTCGCCACTTGGTAAAAGGTGGCGAGCTGCGCCTGGTGGCCAACAGCTTCCTCAAGTATCCGCCTCTGATCGAGCGCCATCTCGGCCCCTGCCGCACCCTGGCCAAGGCGGACGGTTTTCGCATCTACCAGGCCTTTGCAAAAAGCCCGTAGGGGGGCCGGGCGGCGCTCCGCTTCAGCCCACCAACTTGCTCGCCCGGCGTGGGCTAAAGCCCACCCTACAAGATGACTGACGTTGATCGACGGGCTTGCCCTGCACCGAGCACTTGGGCACAATTGCGCCCGTCCTAGGGGAGTAGTCTCCCGCGAGCGCCCTGCTCGCCCGGTATGCGTCAACACACTTGCTCCGCAGAGCATGGCGTATACGACCCAAGGCCTTCACAGAGAGGCCTGCGGTTTGACAAGACCTATGACACGCACAACCTATACCCGGGGCGGGAAGGTCGTTCGTGTCATAAGCCGTGTCGACCCGCCCCTTTAGGAAACCTGATGCTGGAATCCCTGTTCGTTCCCACCCTGATCGTCGCCCTCGCCGAAATCGGTGACAAAACCCAGTTGCTCGCTCTGCTGCTGGCCGCACGTTTTCGCAAGCCCTGGCCGATCATCTGGGGCATCGTCGTCGCCACCCTGGCCAACCATTTCGCTGCCGGCGCCGTGGGTAATTGGGTTGCCGGCTTCTTCTCGCCTGCCACGCTGAGCTGGATTCTCGCTGCGAGTTTCGTCGCCGTGGCAGCCTGGACCCTGGTGCCGGACAAACTCGACGATGATGAAGCATCCGGCCTGAAGAAATACGGCCCCTTCCTCACCACGCTGATCGCCTTCTTCCTCGCCGAGATGGGCGACAAGACCCAGGTCGCGACCGTGATGCTGGCCGCGCAGTACCCGCACTTCATCCTGGTGGTCATTGGCACCACCCTGGGCATGCTGATCGCCAACGTACCGGTGGTGCTGGCGGGCAATTTCGCCGCCGATCGCCTGCCGCTGACGCTGATCCGCCGCCTGGCCGCCTGCGCCTTCGCTGCACTGGCAATCTATGCTGGCTACCAGGCGCTGAAACTGAGCGGACTGGCCTGACCGATTGCCGACGCCGACACTCGGACACCTTGGCCAATCCCAGCGCCCTGACTGCGGCTAGAGTATGTGCACGTCACGCAACTTCGGTCAGCAGTCAGAAGGCAGCATGTCATTGGATGATCGCAAGAGAATGGTGTGCCAGCACATCGACCTCACCTGGAACAGGGGCCACCTGGCGCTGGCAGAACAGCTGCACAGCCGCGACTTCATCTACAAGAGTTCATTCGTCGGCCATCCGCTGAACAGCGCCGGCTTCGTGCAACTGGTACAGAGCATACGCCTGGCGATGCCGGATCTGCAGATAGTGGTCGAAGACTGCATCGCCGAAGGCTACAAGGTGGTGACCTGGAGTACGCTGATCGGCACCATCCAGAAACCGGCACTGGACTAGGCCCGAGCGACAAGGTGCTGAGCATTTCAGCCATGGCATTCTGGACACTGAACCCCAGCAATGAGATTCAGGAAATCTGCACCATGTTCGACATGGAAAGTTTTCGTGCTCAACTGGGCATGCAGACCCGCCCGCTTGCCGAAACCGCGCAACCCTGAAACGCCAACAGCGCGGCGTGCAGTCTCACGCCGCGCCGTTTTCATCGCGAACTCAGCGCCCGGCCCTGGCCTGCTCGTAGAGTGGCATCACCTTGGGTATGGCTGCCTGTAGCGAGGCGATCCGACTGCTGGACGATGGGTGAGTGCTCATAAACTCGGGCGGTGCACCACCACCGGCGGCCTCCATCTTCTGCCACAGGCTGATGGCTGCATTGGGGTCATAGCCTGCACGAGCTGCCAGCTCCAGGCCAATCAGGTCGGCCTCGTTCTCGTTACTGCGGCTGTTGGGCAAGGTCAGGCTGTACTGCACCACGGCATCGGCCAGAGCCATGCTCGTCTCGCCCAACCCCAGCAGGGCGCTGGCCCCCTGCCTGGCGACCTGAATACCATACGCCTTGGACATCGCTTCACGGCTGTGCTCACGCAGTGCATGCGCCATCTCGTGGCCCATGATCGCGGCGATCTCGTCATCGGTCAGCTTCAGCTTCTCGATGATGCCACTGTAGAAAATGATCTTGCCGCCCGGCCCACAGTTGGCATTGAGCTCCGGGCTCTTGATCAGGTTGACCTCCCACTGCCAGTTGGCGGCATCCGGGCGAAAACGCGGTGCCTGCGGAATCAGCCGCCCGGCAATGGTCTGCAGACGCTTGGCATTGGCACTGGTCTTGTCCAGCACACCCTTGCTCGATGCTTCGCTCAACGTCTGCTGATAGGACTGCGCGTACATCTGGTTGACCTGCTCGGCCGACAGCATGCTGAACATGTACTGCTTGCGCTCCACGCCCACCGCACCGCCGCTGGTGGTATTGACGGCCTGACAACCGGCCAGCACCAGTGCTGCAGCCAGGCCACTCAGGTAAAAAGCCTTACTCATCGAGCCATCTCCTGGAATCGGAATCACTATGCTAGGCCTCGCCCCCGGTCCGGGCAACCACAGCGGTTGCGCATCTCTGGCACGCTTTTTCCCGCTGAAAGCGTCATCGACCATGCCGTTTGCGCCAAGCGATTAAAGTTACGCTGCGCCCTTGCCGCTATCCCTTGGTGGACACATTGAGCCGGGGAGCCCCCATGAAGTTCCGATCCATCCAGTTTTCCGTTGCCTTTCTCGCCGGAGCGAGCGTACTGGCCGTGGTGGTTGCGCTGGTACTCTACGCCCTGTTCGCCAATGGGCGAACCCAGCAGGTGGTGCAAGAAAACACCCGCGGCCTGCTGCAGCAGGTCATCGAACAGCGCCTGGTAGCGCTCGCCGAGGCCCAGGTCGGTCGGTTGCAGCGGCAGTTCGAGGCGCCCATGACCCTGGCCAAGTCCGTGGCCACGCTGAACGCGCGAATGGCTCCGGGCAATGAAAGGCTGCAGCTGAGCCGCGAGGAGCTGTCCTCGCTGCTGGTCAGCTATCTGCAGGACAACCCCGACTTGCTGGACTTCTTCATCGGCTGGGAGCCCAACGCCTTCGACCAGGACGACGCAAACTACGCCGGACGCGAGGCCGAGGGCTACGACCAGACCGGACGTTTCATGCCCTGGTGGTACCGCGAGGGCGGCGCCTTCAAGGTACTGCCGCTGACCGCCGAACAGATGGAGAGCGAGAAGCGCCTGCCGACCGGCGTGCGCGAGGGCGAGTACTACCTGTGCCCGAAACAGAGCAAGCAGCCCTGCGTCATCGATCCGGCCGCCTATGATTTCGGTGGCAAGCAGGTACTGGTGTCCTCCTTCAACGCGCCCATCGTGGTCGACGGGCGCTTCCTCGGCGCGGTGGGCAATGACCTGGCGCTGGATTTCATCCAGGGCCTGCTGGAGCAGGTCAAGGGCGAACTATATGGCGGGGCCGGCGAACTGGCGCTGGTGGCCGCCAACGGCACCCTGATTGCCGCAACCCAGGACGCCGCGCTGATCAGCCAACCGGCTTCGCGGGTGCTGCCGGAGGACCTGCTGCAGGCGCTCAAAGGCGGCGACAACCACCCCATCGTGCGTCACAACGAGGCCCAGCAGCTGTTCGAGCTACTCTACCCCTTCCAGGTCGCCGGCACCTCGACGCGCTGGACCCTGGCCATCGCCCTGCCCACCTCGGCGGTGTTCGCCGAACTGCAGCAGTTGCAGTCCGACCTCGCCGCACAGGCGCACGAGGACACCCTCGGCATGGCCCTGGTGGGTCTGCTGATTGCCGGCCTCGGGCTGCTGGTGGTCTGGCTGGTCGGCTACGGCATCGCCCGCCCGCTGCGGCAGATGGTCGGCATGCTCGACAATATTGCCAAGGGCGAAGGCGACCTCACCGTACGCCTGCAGGTCGATCGCAAGGACGAACTGGGGCAGATCGCAGCGGGCTTCAACGCCTTCCTGGCCAAACTGCAAAGCATGATCGCCGCCGTGGTCACGTCGGTGCAGCAGGTCAGCGACTCCTCGGAGCACACGGCGGACATCGCCATTCGCACCAACCAGGGCGTGCAGAAGCAACTGGCCGAGATCGAGCTGGTCGCCACCGCCGTGCACGAAATGACCGCCACCGCCCAGGACGTCGCGCGCAACGCCACCCATGCCGCCGAAGCCGCCAACCACGCCGACCAGGCGGCCAATCAGGGCAAGCAGGTGGTGCAGGAAACCTCCACCGCCATCGCCGCACTGGCCAGCGAAATCGGCCGCGCCGTGGGCGTGGTGCAGAACCTGGCCAAGGACAGCGAGAACATCAACGCCATCCTTGTCGCCATACGCGGCATTGCCGAGCAGACCAACCTGCTGGCCCTAAATGCGGCCATCGAGGCAGCCCGCGCCGGCGAACAAGGTCGAGGTTTTGCCGTGGTCGCCGATGAAGTGCGCAACCTGGCGCAGAAGACCCAGCAAGCCACCGAAGAAATCCAGAACATGATCCAGCAACTGCAGCAGGGCACCCGCGAAGTGGTCAAGGTGATGGAGCAGAGCCAGAGCAAGACCGACGACAGCGTGGAGCACGCCAACCAGGCCGCTCAATCGCTGGAGTCCATCACCCAGGCGGTGTCGGTGATCAATGACATGAACACGCAGATCGCCAGCGCCGCCGAGGAGCAGAGCGCCGTGGCCGAGGACATCAACCGTAACGTCACCAATATCGGCCTGGTCGCCAACGAGGTGGCCAGCGGTGCCGACGAAGCCAGCCAGGCCAGCGCCCAACTGACCAAGCTGGCCGAACAGCAGCGCCGGCTGATCAATCAGTTCAAGGTATGAGGCACTGCATAGCGCAGGGGCTGCGCCAAGGTATGTCAGGCCAAGCTCCGCCCGCAGTGCTGCACTGGCTCAAGCCGGCGTCAGGCACTCCGGCGCATCCAGCTTCGGGTCGTTGACCAGCGTTGCCAGCGCGCGCTCACGCAGGGCAACCTGCGGCTTGGCCAGTAGCGCCGCCAGTTGCTCGGGAGGCGTGTCAGGGCTCAACCACAGCGCCTGCTCATGCGCGCCGAGAATCAAGGGCCGGCGCAGCGTAGCAGCCGCCTGAGTAATCAGCGCCACGCTCAGGTATTCATGCCCGCCCACCGGATACAGCTCCCACAACGCCGCGAAATGCATCAGCGAATCGCCATTGCTCATCCAGTACGGACGCTTGCGCGCGCCCCCGCGCCATTCGTAGAAACCGTTGGCCGGCAGCAGCGCGCGGCGCAGGCGAAAAGGCTCGCGAAACATCGGCTGCTCGGCCAGGGTTTCGGCGCGGGCATGAGCCGGGGTCTTGGACAGATCCTTGAGCCAGGCCGGCGTCAGCCCCCAACGCGCCGCGGCCACTTGCGGCCCTTGCTCGCCAGCACGCAACATCAGCACCTGACCGTTGGGCGCCAGATTCCAGTGCGGTTTCTGGTCAGCAGGAAAGCCGGGCAGCGCTGCAAAAGCGGGCGACCAGCGAAACAGGGCATAACGTCCACACATGAAACGACTCGACAGACAGGGGGCGCATCAACAAAGCAATACGCCCTGAAAGGACTCTGGCTCGTCGCCAGGTACGGGTTGCGCCGCATTGTACTCAGCGATCAGCATCCGCGCCCGCCCTGCATCGTCATCCGCGACCACCATGCCGAGCAGACCGCAGGCCGGCAGTTCACCCATCGCGCCGACCAGGTGCTGGCCGAGCAAGTGCGCCTCGATCCCTTCGCTGGCCAGCATATCCACCAACATCTGACCCTCCAGCAGATTTTCCGGCTCGTAGATTCGCTGCATCAGTCGTTCTCCGCACGCACGTCCAGCTGCCAGTCGACACCGTCGGTGCGCAGCTCGAACTCGATCGGTCGGCAGCACACCGGGCAGTCCTCGATATAAACCTGATCACCACCGGACAGATCCAGCACGGCCTCGGCCGGCTCCCCACAGTAAGGGCAATAATACGACTCGCTTTCCAGCATCGCGGCCTCCTTGTGACTTGGCGGTATAATCGCCGGTCTACTGCTCACTCTGTTAAGCAGACCTCAATTCAACCTTAGCCGTTCCAGAACACAAGAGAGCATGATGGGCGCATTCGATGCCATCCGACCCTATGCCGACGCAGAAGTACGCCCCGTGCTGGCGCGCCTGCTCGCCGATCCGGCGTTTCTCGGCACCCTTACCCGTTTTCGCTTTCCGCGCCTGGCTGGGCCTTTAGGCTGGCTGCTCAAGCCGCTGATCGCCGCGCGCCTACGCAGCGAGTTCGCCAACGTCGACTCGGTGGCCAAGCTGCAGGAGAAGATCGAACCCTATATCGATCGCATCATCGAACATGCCAGCGATGGCATCAGCTACTCCGGCCTGGAACACCTGCAAACCGGTAAGCCGTACCTGTACCTGGCCAACCACCGCGATATCGTCATGGACCCGGCCTTCGTCAACTACGCCGTCTACCATGCCGGCCTGCAGACACCACGTATCGCCATCGGCGACAACCTGCTGCAGCGCCCCTTCGTCAGCGACCTGATGCGCCTGAACAAGAGTTTCATCGTGCACCGCTCGATCAGCGGCCGACGCGAGAAGCTGGCGGCTTATCAGCTGCTGTCGGCGTATATCAATCACTCGATCCGTGAAGACGGCGAGTCGATCTGGATCGCCCAGGCCGAAGGCCGCGCCAAGGATGGTGATGACCGCACCGACTCGGCCATCCTCAAGATGTTCCACATGAGTCGCAAGGACGAGCCGTTCGCCGAGGTCATCGACTCGCTGAATCTGATCCCGGTATCGATCAGCTACGAGTACGACCCCTGCGACCTGGCCAAGGCCCGCGAGCTGAGCGTGCGCGCTGCCACCGGCAGCTATACCAAGGCCCCCGGTGAGGACGACGCCAGCATCGCCCTGGGCATCACCGGCTACAAAGGCCGTGTGCACCTGCACTTCGGCCCACCGGCAGCAGGCCTGGAGGACACCAAGCAGCTTGCCCGGGAAGTGGATCGCCAGATTCTTGGCCAGTACCGTCTGTTCCCTGTGCACTACCTGGCCTACTCCATGTGGGAAGGCCGCGAAGCCGAGCTGAATGTGCCGGCGGCAAGCGAGTTGTTCCCGGCCGCAGAACTGGCCAAGGCCGAAGCCGAGTGGCAGAAGCGCCTGGCCGCCTGCAGCGCCGAAGAGAAGCCGTTCCTGATCCTGCAGTACGCCAACCCGGTACGAAATAAGTATCGAGTCAAGGCGGGGCTGCCGCTGTAAGTGCACGGTATAAACAAAACGGCAGCCATCAGGCTAATGTCTGTCAGTTAAGCGTCGACGCTGCCAATGGGTAGGAGCGGCGCCCCGCCGCGAACCAG
>NZ_JAOCLK010000068.1:0-13385 GCF_029845265.1 Ectopseudomonas oleovorans | reverse complement strand
CGCAAGAACGTCGCCGATCACAAGGCGGGCTATTCGATCACCGCAGCGCCGCTGGTGGTCAATGGCAAGCTGATCACCGGCGTTTCCGGTGGCGAATTCGGCGTGGTCGGCAAGATCGAAGCCTACGACCCGAAGAACGGCGAGCTGCTCTGGAGCCGTCCGACCGTCGAAGGCCATATGGGTTACGTCTACAAAGACGGCAAGGCCATCGAGAACGGCATCAGCGGTGGCGAGGCCGGTAAGACCTGGCCGGGCGACCTGTGGAAGACCGGTGGCGCCGCGCCCTGGCTCGGCGGCTACTACGATGCCGACACCAACCTGCTGTTCTTCGGTACCGGCAACCCGGCGCCGTGGAACTCCCACCTGCGCCCTGGCGACAACCTCTACTCGTCCTCGCGCCTGGCACTGAACCCGGACGACGGCAGCATCCAGTGGCACTTCCAGACCACGCCGCACGACGGCTGGGACTTCGACGGCGTCAACGAGCTGATCTCCTTCGATTATCAGGAAGGCGGCAAGACCATCAAGGCGGCGGCCACCGCCGACCGTAACGGCTTCTTCTACGTGCTCGACCGCACCAACGGCAAGTTCATCCGTGGCTTCCCCTTCGTCGACAAGATCACCTGGGCCAAGGGCCTGGACAAGAATGGCCGGCCAATCTACGACGACAGCAACCGCCCTGGCTCGCCGAGTGCGAAGGAGAAGGGCACGAGCGTGTTCTCCGCACCGGCCTTCCTCGGCGCGAAGAACTGGATGCCCATGGCCTACAGCCAGGACACCGGTCTGTTCTACGTACCGTCCAACGAGTGGGGCATGGACATCTGGAGCGAAGACATCGCCTACAAGAAGGGCGCCGCCTACCTAGGGGCCGGCTTCACCATCAAGCCGCTGAACGAGGACTACATCGGTGTGCTGCGCGCCATCGATCCGAAGACCGGCAAGGAAGTCTGGCGCCACAAGAACTACGCACCGCTGTGGGGCGGGGTGCTGACCACCAAGGGCAACCTGGTATTCACCGGCAACCCGGAAGGCTACCTGCAGGCGTTCAACGCCAGGACTGGTGAGAAAGTCTGGGAATTCCAGACTGGCTCGGGTGTGATCGGCTCGCCCGTGACCTGGGAAATGGACGGCGAGCAGTACGTCTCCGTTCTGTCCGGCTGGGGCGGCGCGGTACCGCTGTGGGGCGGTGAGGTGGCCAAGCGCGTCAAGCACCTGAACCAGGGCGGCATGCTGTGGACCTTCAAGCTGCCGAAGGAGCTGGTGGCCAAGCACTGATTGGCTGATGCATCAGTCGATGGCCGGACACTGTCCGGCCATCGCCGTTTCTGGCGGTAGCCAGTGCTGACAGGCTGCGTAGCCTCACAACTGGATTTTCACGCTGGGGAACGCAAGGGCAGGCGAACGGGTCTAGCCTATAGCTTTCATGGCTTCTACTTCTCTGCCAAAGCCCGCGCCAGAACGCTCTACTACTAAATGACGAGACGATCTGTGCCATGGGCGCATACCGAGGTTTTCAGGGGCTTGCTAAGATCGAACCATGACTCGCTTCCCAGACTGGCAGCGGGCTCCGACAACAAGAGAGGTCAGCATCATGATTTACGCCAAACCGGGTACCGCAGGCGCCCTCGTCACCCTCAAGCCGCGCTATGGCAACTACATCGGCGGTGAGTTCGTCGCCCCGCTCAGCGGCCAGTACTTCAGCAACACCAGCCCGGTCGATGGCTCGGTGATCGGCGAATTCCCCCGCTCCAACGCCGCCGACATCGACAAGGCTCTCGATGCTGCTCACGCCGCTGCCGACGCCTGGGGCCGCACCAGCGTGCAGGAGCGTTCGCACATCCTGCTGAAAATCGCCGACCGCATCGAAGCCAACCTCGAACTGCTGGCCGTGGCCGAAACCTGGGACAACGGCAAGCCGGTGCGTGAGACGCTGAACGCCGACGTACCGCTGGCCGCCGACCACTTCCGTTACTTCGCCGGCTGCATCCGCGCTCAGGAAGGCAGCACCGCCGAGATCAACGACGGCACCGTGGCTTATCACTTCCACGAGCCGCTGGGCGTAGTCGGGCAGATCATCCCGTGGAACTTCCCGCTGCTGATGGCCGCGTGGAAGCTGGCTCCGGCGCTGGCTGCCGGCAACGCCATCGTGCTCAAGCCGGCCGAGCAGACGCCGCTGTCGATCACCCTGCTGGTGGAAATCATCGGCGACCTGTTGCCACCAGGCGTGCTCAATATCGTCCAGGGTTTTGGCCGCGAGGCCGGTGAGGCGCTGGCCACCAGCACGCGCATCGCCAAGATCGCCTTCACCGGCTCCACCCCGGTGGGCTCGCACATCATGAAGTGCGCTGCTGAGAACATCATCCCGAGCACTGTCGAGCTGGGCGGCAAATCGCCGAACATCTTCTTCGCCGACATCATGAACGCCGAGCCGGCCTTCATCGAGAAGGCTGCCGAAGGCCTGGTGCTGGGTTTCTTCAACCAGGGCGAGATCTGCACCTGCCCGTCGCGTGCGCTGGTGCAGGAGTCGATCTACGACGCCTTCATGGTCGAGGTGATGAAGAAGGTCAAACAGATCAAGCGCGGCAACCCGCTGGACACCGAGACCATGGTCGGTGCCCAGGCCTCGCAGCAGCAGTTCGACAAGATCTTGAGCTACCTGGAGATCGCCCAGCAGGAAGGCGCGCAGGTGCTTACCGGCGGCGCAGCGGAGAAACTCGACGGCGACCTGGCCAGCGGCTATTACATCCAGCCGACCCTGCTCAAGGGTCACAACAAGATGCGCGTGTTCCAGGAAGAGATCTTCGGCCCGGTGATCGGCGTGACCACCTTCAAGGACGAAGCCGAAGCCCTGGCGATTGCCAACGACACCGAGTTCGGTCTGGGCGCCGGTGTGTGGAGCCGCGACATCAACACCGCGTACCGCATGGGTCGTGGGATCAAGGCCGGCCGTGTGTGGACCAACTGCTACCACCTGTACCCGGCGCACGCCGCCTTCGGTGGCTACAAGAAGTCCGGTGTCGGCCGTGAAAACCACAAGATGATGCTCGACCACTACCAGCAGACCAAGAACCTGCTGGTGAGCTATGACATTAATCCGCTGGGCTTCTTCTGATAGCCAGCACACGATCTGCTGCGCGTCGGCCCTACTGCGTTAGAAGCAGGCTCGGCAGGCCGCTTGCGGCCAACGCACTTCAGTGCGGCCCTGGAGGGGCGAGCGGAGCGAGTCATGCGGACGAAAGTACAGTCGCCCGCGACTCCGACCGTTCCTCACCTGCTTCTGCCTTGTAGGTCTCTAGCTCGCAAGATCGTGAGCCGGCTATGTACCAAAGGCGGCACGCTCGCTCCGGTGCGCCGCCTCTTGCCAGGCGAACAACCCTACCCGGGTGGGTCTGCAGGCAGCCATGGGCCTGAACGGCAGCAGATCCTTATCGCGACGCGGCTTCGGCCGCGTTTTTTATTCGCGCATGTTTCAGGCCAGGCGATGACTGGAACCTTCCAGGCGTGAGCCATGCCTACTGATAGCGTCACCTACCAATGCCAGTGCCGATTCATCCCAAAGTACCATTTGGCCTCTTGCCTGGCGGGGGCTTAATGGGGTTGCCGGAATGCCCCGGCTTCATAACAAGAGGACCGCACCATGTGGACTAAACCCGCCTACACCGATCTGCGCATTGGCTTCGAAGTGACCATGTATTTCGCCAACCGCTGATTGCTCCTGGCCCCGGCTAGTCCGGGGCATCCCCGCTGGTGACTTCCATGCATATCCAGATTCTCGGTTCCGCCGCTGGCGGCGGCTTTCCCCAGTGGAACTGTAACTGCCGCAATTGCCGCGGCGTGCGTGCCGGTACCCTGCGGGGGCAGCCGCGCACGCAATCGTCCATCGCTATCTCCGATGACGGTGAGCAGTGGATCCTGTGTAACGCCTCGCCGGACATCCGTGCGCAGATCGAGGCCTTTCCGGCGCTGCAACCAGCGCGCAAGCTGCGTGACACGGCCATCGCCGGCATCGTCCTGCTCGATAGCCAGATCGACCATTGCACCGGTCTGCTGACCTTGCGCGAAGGCTGCCCGCATCAGGTCTGGTGTACCGAGATGGTGCATCAGGACCTGACCACCGGCTTTCCGCTCTTCAATATGCTCAGCCACTGGAACGGTGGCCTGCAGCACCAGTTGATTGAACTGGATGCAAAACCCTTCAGTATTCCCGCCTGTCCGGCGCTGAGCATCACCGCCATTGCCCTGCGCAGCAGCGCGCCGCCGTATTCGCCGCATCGCGGCAATCCGCACCCGGGGGACAACATCGGCCTGTTCATCGAGGACCGGCGCAGCGGCCGCTGCCTGTTCTATGCGCCGGGCCTGGGCCAGGTTGACGAGCACCTGCTGGGCTGGATGCGCCGCGCGGACTGCCTGCTGGTCGATGGCACGTTGTGGCGTGACGACGAAATGCGTGTGTGTGAGGTGGGCGACAAGCTCGGCAGCGAGATGGGCCACCTGTGCCAGAGCGGCCCTGGCGGCATGATCGAGGTGCTCGACGGCCTGCCGTCCGTGCGCAAGATCCTTATCCATATCAACAACACCAACCCGATTCTCGACCTGGACTCGCCCGAGCGCACCGAACTGGACGCCCACGGCATCGAGGTCGCGTTCGATGGCATGAGCATCGTTTTGTAGGGTGTGCGGGGCCGATCAGGCCGTGCGTACCTTGAAGAATGCAGGTGCGCACGGCGCACCCTACGGCAACGCGTATCGGAGATACTGATGAGCCAACCTGCCATGACACCTGCCGAATTCGAGCAGGCGCTGCGCGCCAAGGGCGCGCTGTACCACATCCATCATCCGTTTCATCGCGCCATGTACGAAGGGCGCGCTACCCGCGAGCAGATCCAGGGCTGGGTGGCCAATCGTTTCTACTATCAGGTCAACATTCCGCTCAAGGATGCGGCGATCCTCGCCAACTGCCCGGATCGCGAAACCCGACGCGAGTGGATTCAGCGCATCCTCGATCACGACGGAGCCCCAGGTGAGGAGGGCGGTATCGAGGCCTGGCTGCGCCTGGCCGAGTCGGTCGGCCTCGACCGCGAGCAGGTGCTGTCGCAGGAGCTGGTGCTGCCTGGCGTGCGCTTCGCCGTCGATGCCTACGTCAACTTCGCCCGTCGCGCCAACTGGCAGGAAGCGGCCAGCAGTTCGCTGACCGAGCTGTTCGCCCCACAGATCCACCAGTCGCGCCTGGATGCCTGGCCGCAGCACTACCCGTGGATTGATGCCACCGGCTACGACTACTTCCGCAATCGTCTGAGCCAGGCGCGCCGCGACGTCGAGCACGGCCTGCGTATCACCCTCGAACACTACCGCACCCGTGAGGCGCAGGAGCGCATGCTGAATATCCTGCAGTTCAAGCTGGATGTGCTGTGGAGCATGCTCGACGCCATGAGCATGGCCTACGAACTGCAGCGCCCGCCGTATCACACCGTGACCGCCGAGCGCGTCTGGCACCGGGGAATCGAGCTATGAACCTCGATGTGTCGGTGCGCACGGCGCACCCTACGGCCGAGTCCTTTGTAGGGTGCGCCGCGCGCACCAGTGAGGAGTCTGAACAATGACAGCTGTCATCCTGCCCCCCAGCGTACCCGCCATCCGCCGCGGCTTCCGCCTGCAATTCGAGCCGGCCCAGGGTTGCCACGTGCTGCTCTATCCGGAAGGCATGATCAAGCTCAACGACAGCGCCGGCGAAATTCTCCAGCAGGTCGACGGCAAGCGCTCGGTGGCCGAGATCATCGGCAACCTGCATCAGCGCTTCCCCGATGTGCCTGGCATCGACGAAGACATTCTTGCCTTCATGGAGGTGGCCCATGCTCAGTTCTGGATCGAGCTTCGCTAAAGCAGGTCATGAACCAGGGCCGCCGCTGTGGCTCTTGGCTGAGCTGACTTACCGCTGCCCGCTGCAATGCCCGTATTGCTCCAACCCGCTGGACTTCGCCAAGCAGGGCGACGAGCTGTCGACTGCCGAATGGATCGAAGTATTCCGCCAGGCCCGCGAGCTGGGCGCGGCGCAGTTGGGCTTCTCCGGTGGCGAGCCGCTGGTGCGTCAGGATCTGGCCGAGCTGATCGCAGCGGCGCGCGGCCTGGGCTATTACACCAACCTGATCACCTCCGGTATCGGCCTGACCGAGGCGCGTATTGCCGAGTTCGCCGACGCCGGGCTCGATCATATCCAGATCAGCTTCCAGGCCGCCGACGAGGAGGTGAACAACCTGCTGGCCGGCTCGAAGAAGGCCTTCGCCCAGAAGCTAGCCATGGCCCGCGCAGTCAAGGCGAACGGTTATCCGATGGTGCTCAACTTCGTCACCCATCGGCACAACATCGACAACATCGAGCGCATCATCGAGCTGTGCCTGGAGCTGGAGGCGGATTTCGTCGAACTCGCCACCTGCCAGTTCTACGGCTGGGCCGAGCTCAATCGCGCCGGCTTGCTGCCGACTCGCGCGCAACTGGAGCGCGCCGAGCGCATCACCAACCAGTGGCGCGATAAACTGGCGGCCGAGAACCACCCGTGCAAGCTGATCTTCGTCACCCCGGATTACTACGAGGAGCGCCCCAAGGCCTGTATGAACGGCTGGGGCAACCTGTTCCTCGACATCACTCCGGACGGCACGGCGTTGCCGTGCCACAGCGCGCGGCAGTTGCCGGTGCAGTTTCCCAACGTGCGCGAGCACAGTCTCGAACATATCTGGCGGCATTCCTTCGGTTTCAACCGCTTTCGCGGTGACGACTGGATGCCCGAGCCGTGTCGTTCGTGCGACGAGAAGGACAAGGATTTCGGCGGTTGTCGCTGCCAGGCCTTCATGCTCACCGGCGATGCCAGTAACGCCGACCCGGTGTGCAGCAAGTCGGCGCACCATGGCGTGATTCTCGCTGCACGTCAGCAGGCCGATGAGGCACCGCTGGGGCTGGATGCCCTGCAATACCGCAATGAGAAGGCCTCGCGGATCATATGCAAGGCGTGAGCGACCCGGACTCGATCTGGAGCGCCGAACAGGCCGCGGCCGCCAGTGCCGATTTCGCCGAGCTGCACGCTGCACACGGCGGCGTACTGTGGGTGGCGTTTGATCCCGGACTGGCGCGGTGCGGGCTGTTCTTCTGTTGCGACGGCGTTGTGTGCGAGCTGACGCCACCAGGGTTTTCCGTGCGCAGCCGGGTCTACGAGTACGGCGGTGGTGCCTGCTGCGCCACGGAGCAGGGCGTGGCGTTCGTCAATGAGCGTGATCAGCAGATTTACCACCTGCCGATTGCGTGTAGTTCCGTAGGAGCGGCTTCAGCCGCGAATCTTGGTGATTCAAGAGAAATCGCGGCTGAAGCGGAATGCCGCCCAACCACTCCTACGGGATGTGAGCCGCAGGCACTGACGGCTCGCGCCACTTGCCGCTATGGCGACCTGTCCTTTGTGCCCGTCTGGCAGGCATTGCTGGCGGTGGAGGAAAGCCATGAGGGTGGCGTGGTGGTGCATCGTCTGGTGCGCATCGGCCTCACCGGTAAGCGCGATGTTCTGGTGGAGGGTGCCGATTTCTATGCGGCGCCGGTAGCCGACCCCAGCGGCCAGCGTCTGGTATGGATCGAGTGGGATCGCCCGTACCAGCCCTGGGTCGCCACGCGCCTGTGCCTGCGCGAGTCCGGTGAGCGTAGCCGGGTGTTGTTGGGTGAGACGGGAGATCGATCCCTGCAGCAGCCGCGCTTCGATGCCCGGGGCCGGTTGTGGGTGTTGAACGACCAGGCTGGTTGGTGGCAACCCGAGTGCGTCGATGGCGCTACGACGTGGGAGGCCGCGCCCTATGATCACGCGCCGGCGCCCTGGCAACTGGGAGGCCGAACCTACCTGCCGCTGGAAAACGGCGAACTGTTACTGACGCGTTTCGAGGAGGGAATAGGCCGCCTCGTAGGGTGCGCCGTGCGCACCAATACTCGTGCCTCCGAAGTCATTGGTGCGCCCAGCCTGGGCGGCCCCGCGACACCCTACCCAAAGGCAGAGCGGCAGTTGGCCGAGGGCTTTACGCGTTTCCGTAGCCTGGCTGCCGACAACGAACATTTCTACTGCATCGCTGCCGCTCCTGATCGTCTGCCAGCGGTGCTCGCCATTCGCCGCAGCGATGGCACGTTGCAGATGCTGGCAGGTGGTGAGCAGCCGCTGGCTGAAGCACAGCTATCACGGCCTCAGCCTTTCAGCTGCACGGTGGGTGAGGGCGAACATTGTCACGGCTTTTTCTACGCCCCCGTGTCGCCCGCAGAGCGCCCGCCGCTAGTGATCTTCCTCCACGGCGGCCCGACTTCCGCCAGCTACCCGGTGTTCGACCCGCGTATCGCTTTCTGGACGCTACGCGGCTACGCCGTACTCGATCTCAACTATCGCGGCAGTAGCGGTTATGGGCGTGCCTATCGGTTGTGTCTGGCAGGGCAGTGGGGCGAGCTGGAAGTGGAAGATATTCGCGCTGCCATCGACTCGCTCGCCAGCAATGACAGTATCGACCCGCAGCGTGTATTCGTACGCGGTGGCAGCGCTGGCGGCTTCAGCGCGCTACGTGCACTGGTCGAGCTGCCGCAGCTACGCGGTGGTGCCAGTCTCTACGGCGTCAGCGACCCGCTGGCGCTGCGCCGGGTCACCCACAAGTTCGAGGCGGATTATCTCGACTGGCTGATCGGCGACCCCGAGCAGGATGCCGAGCGCTACCGAGAGCGCACGCCCTTGTTGCAGGCCGAGCGGATCAAGGTACCGGTGATTTTTTTCCAGGGCGCGCTGGATTCCGTGGTGGTGCCGAGCCAGACCGAAAGCATGGTCGAGGCGCTGCGTAAGCGCGGTTTGCCGGTTGAATATTACCTGTTCGCAGAAGAACGCCACGGTTTCCGTCAGGCCGCGAACCTGGCCGAGGCTCTGCGCGCCGAGCATGCCTTCTATCTACGTCTGGGCTAAGCGCAGGTCGCATTGCATAAACCGGGCAATGCAGTAGGCTGATCGCCATTCCATAACAAGAAATTTCAGGCCGTTGTATGAGCCACGAATTGAATCAGCTGCGAAAGTTCGTTTCCCCCGAGATCATCTTTGGCGCCGGCTCCCGGCATAACGTCGGCAACTACGCCAAGACCTTCGGCGCGCGCAAGGTGCTGATCGTCTCCGATCCCGGTGTGGTTGCCGCTGGCTGGGCCGGCGATGTCGAGGCCAGCCTGCAGGCCCAGGGCATTGCCTACTGCCTGTACACCAGGGTATCGCCCAACCCACGCGTGGAAGAGGTGATGGAGGGCGCCGAGCTGTATCGCAGCGAGGGTTGCAACGTCATCGTCGCGGTCGGCGGCGGTAGCCCGATGGACTGCGCAAAGGGCATCGGCATCGTCGTTGCCCATGGCCGCAGCATTCTCGAATTCGAAGGCGTGGACACCATTCGCGTGCCCAGCCCGCCACTGATCCTGATCCCGACTACCGCCGGCACCTCGGCCGACGTGTCGCAGTTCGTGATCATCTCCAACCAGCAGGAGCGGATGAAGTTCTCCATCGTCAGCAAGGCCGTGGTGCCGGACGTGTCGCTGATCGATCCGGAAACCACGCTGAGCATGGATCCGTTCCTGTCGGCTTGCACCGGCATCGATGCCATGGTGCATGCCATCGAAGCGTTCGTCTCCACCGGCCATGGTCCGCTGACCGACCCGCACGCGCTGGAAGCCATGCGCCTGATCAACGGTAACCTGGTGCAGATGATCGCCAACCCGGGCGATATCGCCCTGCGCGAGAAGATCATGCTCGGCAGCATGCAGGCCGGGCTGGCGTTCTCCAACGCGATTCTCGGTGCGGTGCACGCCATGAGCCACAGCCTCGGTGGCTTCCTCGACCTGCCGCACGGCCTGTGCAATGCCGTGCTGGTCGAGCACGTGGTGGCGTTCAACTACAGCGCGGCGCCGGAGCGTTTCAAGGTCATCGCCGAAACCCTCGGTATCGATTGTCGTGGTCTGAATCACGCACAGATTCGCCAGCGTCTGGTCGAGCACCTGATCGCCTTCAAGCACGCCATGGGCTTCCGCGAGACGCTCAGCCTGCATGGCGTGAGCACCTCGGACATTCCGTTCCTGTCCAGCCATGCCATGGACGATCCGTGCATCCTCACCAATCCGCGTGAGTCGACCCAGCGTGACGTCGAGGTGGTGTATGGCGAGGCACTCTGACGAAGCGCTGGCCGGGCTGCTCGGGCTCGGCAGCCAATCGGCGCGCAAGAGTCACTATCCCGAGCTGCTGGCGCGCCTGGAAGAGCTGGAAACCGAGCGCAACCGCTACAAGTGGCTGTTCGAGCACGCCGTGCACGGCATCATCCAGGCCAGCCTGCAGGACGGCGTGCTGGCGGCCAATCCGGCGATGGCGCGCATGCTCGGCTACGACGACCCGCAGCAGGTATTGTGGTCGCCGGATGATCTGGCACGGCACCTGTTCGTTGGCGGCTTCGATGAGCTGACGCTGATTCGTGAGCGCCTGAGCCAGGGGCAGGCTCTGCTCGGCTACGAAACGCGCCTGCGCCGGCGCGATGGCAGCACCATCGACGTGCTGATGAATTTGCTGCTCAAGCCTGAGGGCGATGGCGTCTTCGAGGGGTTCGTCGCCGACATTACCGAGCGCAAGCAGGCGCAGCAGCGCCTGCAGCAGCTCAATGACGAACTGGAACGTCGCCTCGCCGCTCGCACCTTCGAGCTGCTCGAATCCAATCGCAACCTGCAGCGGCAGATCGAGGAGCGCGAGCGCATCGAGCTGGCCCTGCGTGAGGCGCGCGACGCCGCCGAGGCAGCCAACCGCAGCAAGGACAAGTACCTGGCCGCGGCCAGCCACGACCTGCTGCAACCGCTCAACGCTTCGCGCCTGCTGATTTCCACCCGGCGTGAGCGCGAGCTGCCCGGCGCCGAACGGAATCTGGTCGAGCGCAGCCACCTGGCCCTGGAAGGCGCCGAGGATCTGCTGGCGGATCTGCTGGACATTTCCAAGCTGGATCAGGCGGCGATCAAGCCGGATCTCGATGTCTATCGCCTCGAAGAGCTGCTCGCGCCACTGGCTTCGGAATTCGAAAGCGTGGCCTCGGCCAGTGGTTTGCGTCTACGCGCACGAATTGCCAATTATGCGGTGCATACCGATTTCCGCCTGTTGACTCGCATCCTGCGCAACTTCCTCAGCAATGCCTGCCGCTACACCGAGCGCGGTGGTGTACTGCTCGGCGTACGCCGACGTGGCGCCTTCGTCGAGTTGCAGGTGTGGGACAGCGGCCGGGGCATTGCGGCCGATCAGTTGGACAAGATCTTCCTCGAGTTCAACCAGCTGGAGGTCGGGCGTGCCGCCGAGCGCAAGGGCGTCGGCCTGGGCCTGGCCATCGTCGAGCGTATCGCGTGCATGCTTGGTTACCCGATAGAGGTGCGTTCGCAGCCGGGACGCGGCTCGGTGTTCAGCATTCGCGTACCCCTGGCCGAGAAGCTGCCGCTGCGGCAGGTGCTCGCCGTTGCGCAGCCGGTGCTGGGCAATCCTCTGCCGGGGCGGCGCCTGCTGGTGATCGATAATGAAGTCGACATCCTGCATAGCATGGACGCGCTGCTCGGGCAGTGGGGCTGCGAGGTGGTCACGGCAGTCGACTTGGCTGAAGCCTTGCAGAAACTGCAGGGCAGGGCGCCAGAGGTGATCCTGGCGGATTTTCACCTCGATCACGGGGTGCTCGGTTGTCAGGTGATTCAGCAATTGCGTGACGAATTTTCCAGACCGATCCCGGCTCTGATCATCAGCGCCGATCGCAGCGATGCCTGCAGTCGTGAGCTGCAGGCCCTGGGTGCGCCGCTGCTGAACAAGCCGGTCAAGCCAGGCAAGTTACGTGCGGTGCTTAGCCAGCTTCTGATGGAAACGTGAACGGCTGCGGATCGGTGGAGTGAACCTGAGCGATTTTGATGCTGTCTATCGGCTACCTCGTCCCTCAGGAGATAACCACAATGACAATTTCCATGAACCCCGTTATGCGTCGTCTGGCCGCGATTACCGCGCTGTTTCACCTGTTGCTGGTGGTGCAGATTCCTGCTGCGAACGCGGCAATGGTCGGCACTCACGAGGTGATCGCCGAGCAGCAACACAAGGTGGATCAGCAGCAGTTGATGGCCATGCTCGATGACGAGCAGGTGAAAGAGAAACTGGTGGCCATGGGCGTCGATCGCGAGCAGGTCGAATCGCGTATCGCCAGCCTGACCCCGGCTGAACTGGCGCAGTTCAATCAGCAGCTGGATCAGGCGCCTGCCGGTGCCGGTGTGGTCGGCATTATCGTGTTGTTTCTGGTGATCTTCATCATCACTGATATGCTGTGCGCCACCAACATCTTCAGTTTCGTCAAATGCATCAATCGCTGATTCGCCTCTGCTGTATCGCTTCGATCGTTCTACTCACAGCCTGCGCTCGGTCTCCGGTGTTGTCACCGGAGGCCGAACGCCTGCCTGAACGGGTGGAGCTCACCGACGTTCCCTTCTTCCCCCAGGACGCCTATCAGTGCGGGCCGGCGGCCTTGGCTACCATGCTCAACCAGCGTGGTGTGCTGACCACGCCTGGTGCGCTCAAGGACAAGGTCTACATCCCCAGCCGTGAAGGCAGTTTGCAGGTCGAGATGGTCGCCGCCGCGCGCAATCACGAAATGCTGGTGTACCCGTTGCAGCCGCGTCTGGAGGCGGTGCTCGCCGAGGTGGCCGCCGGCAACCCGGTGCTGGTGCTGCAGAACCTGGCATTCGACTGGTATCCGCAATGGCACTTCGCGGTGGTGGTGGGTTACGACCGCCGCGAGCGCACGCTGATTTTACGTTCCGCCACCACGCGCCGGCTCGAAGACAGCTTCAACAGCTTCGACAGAACCTGGGCGCGCGGCGGGCGCTGGGCGGTCGTGACCTTGCCGCCGGAGCGCTTGCCGGCGCAGGCCGATATGCATGTCTGGATGAAGGCTGCCAACGACCTCGAGCAAACCGGCAATGCGCAGGCCGCTCGGCGTGCCTATCGCCGCGCCGCCGAGGCCTGGCCGGAGCAGTCGTTGCCCTGGTTCGCGCTGAGCAACAGCCGCTACGCCGATGGCGACCGCAAGGGCGCCGAGCAGGCATTGCGTGAAAGCCTCAAGCGCGAGCCGGGTTTTGCTGCGGGTTGGTTCAACCTGTCGCAAGTGCTGGGTGAGCAGGGTTGTGCTTCCGAGGCGCAGCAGGCCCAAGCCTGCGCACAGCGTCTGGCACCGGAGGATTCGCGATTCGCCGCACCGCCGAAAGCCAGTGGTTCTGCTGGGCAGTGTCAGGCCTTGCCGGCCTGTCCGTGATGCCAATGAAAACGACGCCCTCGGGCAAGCCGTTCGCTTAAGGTGTTGAAA
>NZ_JAOCLK010000067.1:0-13668 GCF_029845265.1 Ectopseudomonas oleovorans | reverse complement strand
ATATCTCTATCGGGTTGTATGTTTACCACGCGCAAGGAGACAGGTTAAGTGCGTATCGAATCTATAACGTTGTCGGGCTTCCGTTGTTTTGGGCCAGACCCGCTCACAGTTTCTGTTTCATCAGAGATCACGGCTGTCGTCGGCCCTAATGCGGCGGGAAAAACTGCGCTTCTGCATGCACTGTCAAAAATGTTCGGCGTGTCGCGTGCACAGCGCACTGTGCAGCATTCGGATTTCCACCTGGGTGCAGAGGGCGATTCCGACAGCCGCGAGGCCAAGAATCTGTTCATCGACGTGCTGATCGGATTGCCCGAACTGGCTGACGGTACCGCAACGCCGGAGATGATCGCACCGTCATTCCGGCACATGCAGATCGAACGGGAAGGGAAATCGCCGGTCTGCCGCCTGCGCCTTGAAGCTCGATGGGAAGATGACGGTACGATCGAAGGTGAGGTATCGCAAGAGCTTTTCTGGGTTGATACGCTCGATGACGAGCCGGCCGAAGATAAACGTCACCCGGTTTCGGCTTCGGATCGTGGCCTGATTCAACTCTATTACACGCCGGCCAGTCGTGATGCGGCGGCCCAGATTCGGGCAACGACTGGCGCACTCGCCGCGCGCCTGCTGCGCGCAATCGAATGGTCCTCCGAGACAGAAGAGGCCGTTCAAGAGGCTATCGAAAGTTTGGGAACCGCGTTCGAGGACGAATCGGCAATTGCCGCGATCGGCAAAGCCTTGCAAGCGCGTTGGTCGGGACTTCACGATGACGTGGTCGATACGAAACCCAGGCTTAGCTTGGTCAGTCGTAGGTTCGAGGAGGTCGTCAACAAGATTGCCGTCATCTTCGAGCAGGGACCGGATGGCCAAGAACGGGGCCTCGAAGCTCTGAGCGATGGACAACAGTCGCTCTTCTATTTTGCGCTGGCTGCGGCCGTTTTCGACTTGGAGCGTGAGGTGGTAGCGGGCACAGTCGAGGGATTTCGTGACGATACCCTGCGTATCCCCGCGCTCACGCTGTTCGCGCTGGAAGAGCCAGAAAACCATCTCTCGCCTTACTTCCTTGCCCGTATCATCCGCCAGGTTCGCTCGCTGACCGATGCAGGTGGCGCTCAGGCCATTGTGACTAGCCATTCTCCGGCGGTGCTGAGCCGTGTCAATCCGCGTGAAGTTCGCTATTGCCGCTGCGATCCAAAAACACGTGCCTCGTCGGTCAAGAAGATCAAGCTACCGGCAGGGACTGACGAGGCTGCCAAGTTCGTTCGTGGCGCCATGCTCGCCTACCCAGAGCTCTACTTCGCCCGCTTCGTCCTACTCGTGGAAGGAGATTCGGAGCGGATCGTTCTGCCTCCCTTGGCTGAAGCGCTCGATCTCTTGATCGACCCGGCCTTCGTTGCCATCGTCCCGCTGGGCGGTCGCCATGTGCAGCATTTCTGGCGGTTGTTGACCCACCTGGGTATTCCGCACGCGACTCTCCTGGATCTTGATTTGGGACGCGAAGGGGGTGGCTTTGGGCGGGTGAAGACCGCTATTGAGAAGCTCATCGACGTCAATGTGCCCAAGGAAACGCTTTTGAAAATCGACAAGGGCATTTTGTCCGACGCGGATTTCGCAAACATGCACACATGGGAGGATGCCGAGGATCAAAGGAACCTCAAGGCGTGGGTCGATAGCCTCAAGCCGCATGGCGTCTATTTCTCAGCACCACTAGATCTTGATCTGGCCATGCTGGAAGCCTTCCCCGATTCGTACCAAGCCATCATCCCCCAAGGGGGTGGTCCGAGGATGGCTGTTGATAAAGCAGCGGAAGTTGTTCTCGGGACCGCTGGGTCAGGGCTCAAGCCCTATGCCGGCCCGTTCAAGGACTATCCCAAGTTGCTTCCGGCCTACCGCTACCACTTTCTCACCAACAGCAAGCCGGCAACGCATCTTGCTGCCCTGACATACATTAAGAAAAAGGACTTGAAGGAAGGTATGCCTGCCGTGCTGGCGGAGGTTCTCAACCACATCGCCAGGTTCTTGCGGAGGGACTAGATATGGCGGTGCTGTCACGACGGGTCCGCCCGGAGGATTGGAAGCCAGTGGGCGTGAATGCGCTTGAAACGAATGCGTTAAAGGTCGTCCGTTCGACCGACAATCGATCCGTCATCGCCGGGCCCGGCGCGGGCAAGACAGAGTTGCTCGCGCAACGCGCCGCCTATCTACTTCAGACAGGTTTTGCACCGCCACCAAGACGCATCCTCGCGATCAGCTTCAAGCGTGACGCAGCGACAAACCTCGCTGCGCGAGTTCGCCAGCGCTGCCATCGCAGTCATGCCGAACGTTTCGACTCAATGACGTTCGACGCCTTTTCGAAAGGGTTGATCGACCGCTTTGGTCAAGCATTGCCCGAGCGCTGGCGGCCAAGGCCCGACTACGAAATCATGTTCCCCGGTGATCGAGATTACCGTGAGTTCCTGTCTCGACAGGTCGGGGAGCCTCCAGCATTGGTCGGCACCTACGCTGACATCCAGGCCATACCGGTGAAGACTTTCGAGCGCTGTCACCTAGTGGGACTACCACTCCCGCTGGTTGGCTGGCAGCAGCCGACACCTGCCCAGTGGGCCGCAGATCGCTTCTGGCAAGTGTCGCTTCACGAGGGAAGAAAGAGTTTCTTGTCGTTCCCCATGATCGGGCGGCTCGCCGAACTCGTGTTGCGGGTCAACCCGATGGCACGTGATGCACTTCGACTGACGTATTCGCATCTGTTCATGGACGAGTTCCAAGATACGACCCAGATTCAATATGACTTGGTCCGTACCATCTTCCTCGGCACCGACACTGTGATTACTGCCGTCGGGGACAACAAACAGCAGATCATGCGTTGGGCGATGGCGATGGACGATCCCTTCACCGCCTTTGATGGAGATTTTGGCGCGACAAGAACGCCGCTCTACAACAACTATCGCTCGTCACCTGAGTTAGTGCGTATCCAGCACGTTTTGGCGCAGGCTTTGGACGCCCGGGCCGTGGCGCCCGTGTCGAAGACCGCCGGTACGATTGCTGGCGACAGTTGTGCCATCTGGGATTTCTCGACGCCAAAGGTCGAGGCAGAGCATTTGGCCACTTTTGTCGCAGCCGAGATGAGAGTCCACGCGCTCGGTCCACGCGATTTTGTATTGCTAGTTCGGCAGAAGGCTGGTGAATACGCCGCTGTTCTCGAACCGGCGTTTGTAGCTGCGGGCATTCCTTTGCGCAACGAAGCTGGAATGGTCGGATCAATCATGCTCCAGGATTTGCTCGTAGAGGCAGTATCCGAATTGATCGTGGCAGTTCTACGTCTCGCCATGACCACTCGGGCCGGGCGACATTGGACGAAGTGTCAAGAGGCGCTCATCACCCTATGGGGAGGCGCTCCTGATGATGAGGTCGCGCAAGCTAGGATTGCCCATGAATTGGACGCATACGTGCTCAAGCTCAGCGCTGCTCATCCCAATCCACCAAAATCGAAGGCTATTTCACGTTCGATTGTGGACGACATCCTAGGCTTCATCGGTCGTGAGAGGGTGATCGCTGTTCATTCGGCTTATGGGCAAGGCGATTGGCTCGAAATAGTTCTGGATTCCGCAGCGGAACATCTAATGTCATCGTCGGGCGGCGATGTCGAGTGGCCGTCAGCTCTTGACGCCTATGAAGGTATTCATGCCATCCCCCTGATGACCATCCATAAAAGCAAGGGCCTCGAATACCATAGCGTCATATTTGTCGGGTTGGACGATGGCGCATGGTGGAGCTTTTCCAACGATCAGATCGAGGCTACTGCTGGATTCTTTGTGGCATTTACGCGCGCAAAACAACGGGTTGTCTTTACATACTGCGCGCAACGCGGCACACGAAGAAAAATTGCGACTCTTTATCGGCTTTTGACGAGCGCTGGAGTGAAGAGTACCGAGATTGCCTGATCGTTGTGGCGAGGTTGATGAAATTCGCTCAATGGAAGGCACAAAGGTGAGATTTTCAGGGCTGCCCCACAGGGAGCGCGGCGTAGGCGCGTATATTCCGTCACCGAGCACAGCAAAGCGCGCCGCCCCACAGGACAACGCGCTGAATGGATGTGCGCTCAGCTCGCCGTCGATACCATCGACTGCAACTGGTCGATCACGCCAGGCTCGACAAAGACGCAAGCCTGATTGTCTTCGATCGGCACGTTGAACGCCTGGGCGAACACCGTGCGCTGCACATGGGCCACCCGGTCTGTCCGGTGCGCTTGGTCCGGCTTCAAGCGGGCTGCGCCCGTCAGCGAGCCGCTTCGCGGCGGGTCGCATTCGACCAGTGCGACGAAGCCCTCGTTGAACAGCTTCTGGTGTTCTGCGCACAGGCCCCAGCCCGTCGTCGTGTAGCGCTCCATGCTCGCGCGCAGGCGCTTGTCGAGCAGAATGCTGCCGGTATCGAAGGCGGTGCCGCAAACCAGGCAGACGTGACGTTCCAGCGAAACATGCGATTTGTCGTTCATGATGACGATCTCCGGTTGCTCGGGCGGAATTGCCCGGAACCGTCGCCAGCACGGCGCAGAGCAAGCTGTCAGGGGTCGCAGACGGCCATGGGCCGCAAGTGCCATCGGCGCGCAGCCCTTGACGGCGAGAACGCCGTGATACGGTGAAGGGAACAGCAAGACCGCCCATCCACCTCCATCGAAGGCACGGACAGGCAAGCGCAGCGCGCAGGGCCGGAGGCATCAGGGATCAAAGCCGGATGGCCGCGATTCGGCACGAAGCGCGGGGCGCAGCCCGCGAGCCCGACGGCGGAACGCCGGAACGCATTGGGCTGTGTCTCAGTGTTGCTTAGAAGCCAAGTAGGTCGGAAGCCGGAACGGGCTGTTTACTGCCCATGGATGTCACGGAAGAAGCATTAAATTCACTGACAGTGAATTTTTGTTGACGAACGACGCAACCCATGCTGTAATGGCGTCGGCTAGTCGAACCGACTAGGTATCTGTTCTTTGAAGTGTTGCTCTTACCGTAAAAGCGAAAGGTCAGTGTGTATTGCCTGAAGTGATTCAGGTCGCTCCTTCATCCAGTGTTGGAGATTTTGAGGTGAGGCAGGCCGGCAGCAATCGGTCCGCCGCGAAGGTCCGCCCTCTCGCCGCCGTGTGTCCGCCATTAGCAACGTGCAGTCAGCTAATCGGTGCCGCAGCAGGTGGTCACAGAGACGGGGCTTCAAAGCCGCGAAGACTGGTGTTGGGCTTGCGCATCGAGTTGGCTCCTTTCGGCCAATCGCCTTGTTACGGGGCTTCGGCGTTTTTGCCGAGTTTAAAAGGAGCACTCCAATGAAGTACGAAACTTTGAGGAACACCATCGCAACGCTAGAAAAGCTGCGCGATGCGCATTACAGCCAACTCGATGCTGGCGCTCTGGCAGAACTGAATGATGTGTTGCAGCAACTACGTAACATGCTTGAAGGTTCGGAAAGGCGGGAGCTTGAACACGGTGAACTCGTGTTCCGGGCTCTGCGCATCACCGACATCGTCATCCGCACAGTGAGCAATCTCACTGACTGGATGAAGTGATGAGAGTGAGCCAAGACGCAGCAAGCCCAATATTTGATTTATCGGAGTAACTCATGAACCTTGGACAAGCAATCAAGCTGTGCCGCACTCGGCGGGGGGTCTCCCAGGCTGATCTCGCACGACAGGCTGAGTGCTCTGTCTCCTACCTGTCCATGCTGGAAAACAACAAGCGCGACCCAACGCTTTCCACCATGACCAAGATAGCACAGGCATTGCGCGTGCCCGTGGGTATCCTCTTTTTCCTGGGCGCAGAAGGCGGCGACCTGGACGGCATTGACAAGACGCTGCAAGGGGAACTTGCGCGTACCGCACTGGAATTGCTCAATGAGCCTGCCAGCAACCAGCGCGCCCTCATATAGCCAACGCCGTATCGGCACGCTGAATGCCCTGCGTTTGCCGTTGGGTCTGTCTGTCGATGAACTGTTATCGCTGGCCCAGCGGGCCGATGGTTTATACCGCGTCGCAAAGTCCATTGCCAAACCGGATGGCAGCATCCGTAACACCTACGATGCCCTGGCGCCGCTGAAGGAAATCCACCGAAGGATCAAAAGCCAGATCCTGGACCATGTGAACTACCCAGCCTATTTGACTGGAAGCATCAAAGGCAGTGACTACAAAGTAAACGCCGCACTTCATACCAACGCCAGAATTGTCATTAACGAAGACATCAGCGGATTTTTCCCCTCTACATCCACAGAGCGTATATTCAATATTTGGTATGGGCTCTTCGGTTTCAGTCAGGAAGTGTCTCAATGTCTGACCCAGCTAACCACTCGGCAAGGCGAGTTGCCACAAGGTGCCATTACCAGCTCGTTCCTGGCGAACCTCGTATTTTGGCAGGACGAACCGACGCTACAAGAAAAGTTCGCAGCCCAAGGGCTTGTCTACTCTCGCTATGTCGATGACATCGCCGTGTCGTCAAAAGCATTCCTGACCGATCAGGAAAAATCGGAAGTGGTGCGGCAGATATACGGCATGTTGCTCAAACATGGGTATCGGCCCAAACGGGCCAAGCATGAGATTTCTACATCCAGCACTCGAATGGAAGTCACGAAGCTTTCCATCAACGCCAAGCCTGGCCTGGGGAAAGCCGTATATAGCAAGACTCGTGCTGCCGTACACGACATAGAACAGCGCATAGCGAATGGAGAGGTGCTGTCGTTTGAGCGCGGCCCCTATGCCCAAGCGATGGGGCGGGTGTTGCATCTGGAACGGTTTCATCCAGGTAAGGCGGCCCCGCTAAAAAAGCGCCTGCTTGCGTTAAAGGAAGGCAAGTAGCCACGCCCACAGGACAACATGGAGACAACATGAAAAGAAACTGGGACATTATCCGTGACGTCTTGATCGAAGTCGAAGCGCTGGACAGCGCTCAGTTTCAGAGCATTGAGTACGGTCCAGCCAGCGAGAGCGACGAGCCTGAGAAAGATGCGCATGGCATTCTTCTATGGAAGGCTGGATTTATTGAAGGCATTGATGCAAGTGATATGGATGGCGATGCCATCCACGCACAAGGGTTAACGTGGGCTGGTCATGACCTGTTAGACACGATTCGAAGTAAAGCCGTTTGGGAGCGTATCAAGGCCACGGCGAAGGACAAAGGAATTGAATTGACATTCGACTCGGTTAAAGCGTTGGGTAAAGCTGCACTGGCTGCGATCATCGGTAGCTAACTCAGGCAGTCACGACCGAAGGCGCAGCAAAAAAGGGGCCGAAGCCCCCAGGATCAGATCAGGCCGCGTTCGGCAAAGGACGTGGTGTCGCTAGCGGCGACAACGACGTGATCCAGCGTGCGCACATCCACCAGCGCCAGTGCGTCCTTGAGCCGCTTGGTTATGACCTCATCGGCACGGCTTGGCTCGGGATTCCCGCTGGGATGGTTGTGCGAGAAGATCACCGCCGCCGCATTGAGCCGCAGAGCCTCCTTGACCACCTCGCGCGGATACACCGAAGCACTGTCGATGGTGCCCCGGAACATCTCGGTGTACTCGATCAGGCGATGCTGTGAATCGAGGAACAGCACCGCGAAGACTTCATGTTCGAAGCCAGCCAGCTTGGTGCACAGGTACTCCTTGACGACAGCCGGTGAGGTGAAGGACATGCCCCGCTGCATTTTCTGGTCGATGACCTGGCGCGCGGCATCAAGAATCTGATCTACCGACGCCGGCAGGTAGCGCCCCTGCGCGTCACGCACCAGCAGAGAGGAATCGAACGAGGAAAAGGACAGTTGCGTCATGATCGTGCTCCGGTTGCTCGGGCGGAATTGCCCGGAACCGGCGCCAGCACGGCGCAGCGCAAGCCGTCACAGGGTCATGGACGGCTACGGCCGCAAGCGTGCGAGCACGCGCAGCCCTTGACGGCGAGAACGCCGTGGTACGGTGAAGGGAACAGCAAGACCGCCCATATCCCGCCCATTGCACACGTCCGCCTTTGGGCAAGCGGAGCGCGCAGGCCCTCAAGGGCCGGAGGCGTCAGGGATCAAAGCCAGATGGCCGCGATTCGGCACGAAGCGCGGGGCGCAGCCCGCGAGCCCGACGGCGGAACGCCGGGACGCCCCGAATAGCTCCTTGAATATCCTTTGGAGGGAACCACAAGCGACATTTATAGTTGTGATCTGTCGGTCGGCTGTCGGGTTGTTGTCGTGTTGTCCTTGTTCCTGGCTCCCCATACTTCATACGTCCACTGAAAACATGGAGCCGCTCATGAACACTACAGAACATTCTCAACAAACCCGCCTGCTGACTCCGGCCGAACTGGCCGCTTGCATCAAACTATTTCGTGAGATGCGGCAATGGTCACAGGAACAACTGGCCGCCATTTCCGGCCTCAACGTGCGGACAGTCCAGCGAGTCGAGCAAGGCTTGTCGGCTAGCCTCGATACCCGCCGCGCCCTTGCCAGTGCGTTCGAGTTCGAGGACATCGACACTTTCAACAAGCCATTCACCATTCCATCCGAAGAAGAGTTCAAGGCCGAGAAAGAGAAGTTCGACCGGGAACACGTCACCCTGACGGCCACACCGCTGACAACCGGCAAGCAGTTGGCCAAGTTGGCTGAGTCCTGCACGATGGACTTGTCAGAGCCAGCCTTCGAGCTGACCCGCGAAGCGGACGAGACCTTCGCTATGCTGGTGGATTACTTCCGCGAGTACCGGGATTGCGCCGATGTCTACAACGAAACGCAGAAGTTCGACGTGTACGATGAGATGCAATCCCATATCGACGCGCTCAAGGCGCTCGGCGTCTCGCTGCGCTACGCCACGCGCGAGGTGCAGGTAACGTGGGGGGCAGTGCCGGACAGCAAACCGATGCCCGCCACGGTGCTGTACGTGGTCGGTTTCCCGCTGGGCAAGGAGCCAGAGCAATTTGCAACGCCAAAGTCTGCCGGTATCCGTTTATAGCTCGGAAAGCGTCAGGGCTCATTCTCGCCAGTGCTGCGCTGTTCGATCTGCAACTGCGCTCGGCGAGTCGCCTGTTGCAACCGCTCCACTAACACTGCACGCGGCGGCAAGGTGGTCAGGTATTCAGCGACATGGATGCCGGATTTGTCCAGCTCCAGCAATTCGATCTGTTCGCGCTTCTTGCCAGTGCAGAGGATGATCCCCAGCGGCGAGGCTTCTTCCGGCTCCCGCTCATGCTTGTCGAGCCAGCGCAGGTAAAGCTCCATCTGCCCTTTGTACGCAGCCTTGAACTCGCCGATCTTCAACTCCACTGCCACCAGCCGACGCAGCTTGCGGTTGTAGAACAGCAGGTCGAGGTGGAAATCCTCATCGTCGATCTGGATGCGCTTCTGCCGGGCGACGAAGGAAAAGCCCGCTCCCAGCTCCAGCAGGAATGATTCCATTTCCCGGATGATCGCCGCCTCCAGGTCGCCTTCCTGCCAGGTGTCCTGCATTCCCAGGAAGTCGAGGATGTACGGATCACGCATCACCAGCGATGGCGACATGCGTTGCGCATCACGCAGGGTCGCCAGTTCCTGCGCGATCGTTTCATCCGGCTTCTGGGACAGGGCCGTGCGTTCGTACAGCATCGAGTTGATGCGCTCGCGCAGCGTGCGCACGCTCCAGCGTTCAGCGCCGGCCATCTGCGCGTAGTAGTCCCGCTGCATGGGCTCCTTGAGGGCCAGCAGCAGGACGAAATGCGACCAGCTCAATTGTCGCGACAGTGTCGCGACAATTGGCTCATCCGGGAAGGTGGCGGCGAACTTGACCATCCGGCGCAGGTTCTTTTCCCCGAAACCCCGCCCGTAGTCGCGGGCAAGCTGCTCGGCGAGGGTCGGCAGGATTTCCTCGCCGTACCCAGCCCGCTGGCCGGCCAGCACCTCCGTATGGATGCGCTGGCCGATACGCCAGAACAGCAGGGTCAGTTCCGCATTGACCGCCGAGGCGGCGCGTTGCCGCGACGCCTCGATCAGTGCCCGGATGTCGCCCAGCAGTGCCGAAGGCGCTGCGGACGACGCAACAGATGTTTTGCGCTTGCTCATGTTGTGGCCTCCGCAGGCTTCCGGGCACCAGTGATGGTCTGCCGCCGGTTTGCTACCAGCTCAGCCGCCTGGCGCACCGGGTCATCCTCGGTGTGGATGTAGCGCATAAACATGGTTACGGTCTTGTGCGCCGTCAGCACCATGCCAACCTTCACCGGGATGCCCGAGTTGGCGATGTCGGTGGCCGAGCGGTGGCGGATGCCGTGCGTGCCGACGTGCGGCACGCCGGCCGCCTTGAGGGTGCGGCTCCAGCCGTTGTAATACTCGCCGGTGGTTAGGTGCTCTCCCGGATGACGCGGAGACGGCAGCACGTAGGGGTTGCCTTCCTGCCGGGGAGCCGTCGAGAGCAACCGGTAGGCTTCCTCGCTCATGGGCTTGGACATGCCGCCGGTTTTGCTGTCCGGCCAAACCACCCGCCGGTTTTCCAAGTCGATCCACTCCCATTCGAGCAGCACGATTTCGGAGCGCCGGGCCGCGAACTCGAATTGCAGGCGGATCGCCAGCGGGATGACATAGGGCACCAGGCCCTCAGCCTCGATCTGTTCAAGGTACTTGAACAGCTTGGCCATCTCGTCGTCAGTGATAAGGCGGGTTGTCTTGCCGCCAGTGTACAGCGGAATATGCCTGCACGGGTTAGAGCCGTCCGGGCGATAGCCCCAAACTTCGGCCAGGTTGAACATCTTGCGCAGGACGGCCAGCGCCTTGTTCGCCTCGCCCGGCTTGTAGTCCAGCTTCTTCATCATCGCCGCCACGTCGGGGCGCTTCACGTCCTGCACCTTCATGCGGCCCAGGATCGGAATGATGTTGCGGTCGATGTTGCCCTGGTAGCCTTTCTGCGTGCTGGGCTTGTTGCGGTGCTTGGAGTAGTCCTCCATGAACTTCGCGCACAGTTCCTTGACCGTCGGCGCCTTGCGCGCCTCGGTCTTGGCGGCGCCAGGATCGCCGCCCCGGCGCACTTGGGCCAGCCATTCCTGCGCCAACGAGCGGGCCTGTTCAACGGTCAGTTCTCCGTACTGGCCCAGCGCGGGCTTGCGGCGCTCGCCGGCGTTCGTCCGGTACTGGAGCATGAAGACCTTGCGACCGGCCGGCGTGATCTTGCACAGGAAGCCGGGAACAAGCGTGTCGCGCAGCTCGACGGGCTGCGCCTGGGGTTGTGCCGCATCGACTGCGGACTTGGTGAGTTTGATCTTGGCCATAGCTGACTCCTTTGGAAGACCCGTTTCCAGGAGCCTGTTGGGAGCCAAGCGGTCGGAAGCCGGGTCAAGTTTCGGAAAGCACCGGCATATGATGAATTCGCCTAAGTTATTGATAAACCTGCTGTAGCGGGCTTAGGCGTAGTCCAGCAAAGTTCGGTGCTGGAGTCATGCTGAAACAAAAAACCCGGCACCTAGGCCGGGTTTCTCGTACAGTTTACGCTCAGGCCGGAGCCTGGGTGCGGCCCTTGTAGGAACCGTCACGGGTATCGATCTCGATCCAGTCGTCGATGTCGACGAACTCGGCAACCTTGATCTCGGTACCGTTGCGCAGCTTGGCAGGCTTCATGACCTTGCCGGAAGTGTCGCCACGAGCAGCGTTCTCGGTGTAGACAACCTGACGCACGATGGTGGTCGGCAGATCGACGGAGATCACCTTGCCTTCGAAGAACACGGCTTCGCAGACATCATTCATGCCTTCTTCAATGAACGGCAGAACGCTTTCCAAATCTTCGGCGCGCAGCTCGTAGGAGTTGTACTCCGGATCCATGAATACATAGTCCTCACCGCTGATGTAGGACAGATTCACTTCCTTGCGCTCGAGAATCACCGGCTCCATCTTGTCGTCGGCTTTGTAGACGGTCTCGGTCTTGGAACCGTTGAGCAGGTTCTTCAGCTTCATCTTGACGATGGCGCTGTTACGACCGGACTTGGTGAACTCGGCCTTCTGGATCAGCCACGGCTGGCCATCGATCAGGGCCACGCTGTTGACTCTCATTTCTTGTGCAGTTTTCATGCGAATATCCGAAATATGCGGGAGGTACAGAAATCTAGGCCGCGTATGATAGCCAATTTAAGTAAAACTGTTCCAGCGCCGTGGCAAGATCCGACCGAGCGGCCTGCTGATCGCACCACTGCTCGGCGTGTCGCTGCAGTGCCGGCCACGCCGCGAGAAGCGCAGGCCAGGCCGCTTCCATCCCCTCGCCGGCGTTCCACGCACGCCAGAATTCAGCCTGAGCGGCGGCAGCTTCCGGCATCAGATCGGCGCTGTAGATCGCCAGAAACGCCTCAAGTTTGTCCCAGTGCGCCCCCTCCTCTTGCGGGTAAATGTGCCAGAGCAACGGTCGACCGGCCCATTGCGCGCGGACGAAGGAATCCTCACCGCGCACCGCATTCAAATCGCAGCACCACAGGATGCGGTCGTAGTCGCCCTGAGCCACGAAAGGCAGCACATGGATCAGCAGGTTACCGCGCCTGCTGTGATCACCCGGCACCAACGACCCTTCACCCAGCCAGGTCTGCAAATCAGCAAGAATCTTGCCCTGCGGCACCAGCAACTGCGTCGGCTGCGGATCGGCCGCCAGTGCATCCAGCCATCCTGCCAGGCCCGTGTTCTCATAGGCGAATAGAGAAATCAGCCGCGCCCCGGGCTCACGCACCACGCCGAGTGACTGCAGGAACGCCTGCTGCGCCTGCGCGTCAGCCTGAAAGTCACGCCGCCGCGTCAGCAGATCGGCTTCGCGCAGCAAACCGCCCGTGCCCTCCACGAATCCAGGGAAGAAAAAGAACTTCTGCAAGCCTCCAGGCTGCGGCGATGGCAGGCCATGACAGCCCGCAACCCAGTCCTCGGCGCTGAGATACTCGAGATTCAGCCACAAACAGCGCGTGTCGCTGACAGTCATCGCCTCGATATAAGACGCAGGCAACTGACAGGCGAAGGCCTCGATCACCACCTGCGCGGGCTCAACCGCAGGGAACGGCTCCGCCCACTGGCGCACCTCGACACCACTACAATGCTGACATTGAGCATCAAGGCTGGCCTCGGGGCACAAGCGCACGAACGCCCCCAACTCGTCGACCCACAGGCGCACCGCATGCCCCTGCTCGGCCGCCAGTTGCCGAGCCAGCCGCCAAGTCACGCCGATATCACCGTAGTTGTCCACCACGCTGCAGAAGATGTCCCACCTGGCCACACTGCGCCCCTTCGGAAAATGATCGCCATTCTAACCGGCGAACAAGAAAAAGCCCGCCAGAGGCGGGCCAAGGGGAGCGCTGGAGCGAGCGCGGGGTAAAACAGTGAATCAGGCCAGCAGCGAATCGCCCTCACGACGAATAGCGCTGCTGAGCATCCAGACCGTATGGCAAGCCAACGCAGCCTCGCGGGAAGCGAAGGGGCCGGCTTTCGGTTGGCCGTCCACCATCACCAGCCAGCACGCCATATGACCGTCGGAGCGGAGCTCAGCCGGTACCGCACTACCAACCAGGGAAACCACATCGATACGGGACATCATGACCTCCAATCCAACTCAAGCTCTGTTGGGCTCAACATTAGGCCGATGCAGCGCTAGACAGAAATCAGTGCTCTCGATAGTGACCATGGATATTGCCAATGGCAGCAGCACAGGCGCCGACACAAGCTGCGCCATGCACCTGACAGGCAGAGTGGCCACGCAATC
>NZ_JAOCLK010000066.1:0-14668 GCF_029845265.1 Ectopseudomonas oleovorans | reverse complement strand
GATGCTGCGGATCATTTGTTGCGCCACTGCGGATCGCGTTTTTCCAGAAAGGCGTTGACCCCTTCGCGGGTGTCGTCGGCATCGAACAGGTCGACGAAGCGCTCGCGTTCCTCTGGCAGCCAGGTGTTCGGGCCGCGCTCGCGTGCGCCCTGGATCAGCGGTTTGATGGTACGTACCGCCACCGGGCTTTGCCGCGCCACCTTGGAGGCCAGCAGCAGTGCGGTGCCACGGGCTTCGCCGGTATCCACCACCTGCTCGATCAGGCCGATGCGCAGGGCGGTTTCGGCGTCGATGCGTTCGCCGCAGAGGATCATGCGCTTGGCCCAGCCTTCGCCGATCAGCCAGGGCAGGGCTTGGGTGCCGCCGGCGCAGGGCAACAGACCCACGGAGGCTTCCGGCAGGGCCATCTGTGCCTGGCGTTCGGCGATGCGGATATCGCAGGCCAGCGCGCACTCCAGGCCGCCGCCCATGGCGTAGCCGTTGATCGCGGCGATGGACACGCCGCGGAAATCGCGCAGGGTCTCGAAGGCCTCGCCAAAGCGTCGGGCCATCTCGCGGGCATGGGCCTTGTCGCCATCGGTGAACATGTTCAGGTCGGCACCGGCGGAAAAGAACTTCGGCCCCTGGCCGGTCACCACCAGGGCGTACACCTCGTCGTCACGGTTGAGGTGCCCGACCACCTGCTTGAGGCCGATCAGCGAGTCGCGGTCCCAGGTGTTGGCAGGTGGATGATTGATGGTGATCAGCGCGGTATGGCCATGCTTCTCCACGGTGAGCTTGTGGGTCAGGTCGAAGATGCCGGATTTATAGGTTTCGATTGCTGTGCTCATAACGATTCCTCGTCAATTATCTTTCCACTCCCATTCATGGGAGAGGGATTTAAGCAGTTACAGCAGGTGATCTAGCATGCCGCCTTGTTGCAGCAGGCGGCGAGCGACGATCACCCGCATGATTTCGTTGGTGCCTTCCAGTATCTGGTGCACGCGGGCGTCACGCACCCAGCGTTCCAGCGGGTAATCATTCAGATAGCCATAACCGCCATGCAGTTGCAGGGCTTCGTTGCAGACGTTGAAGCAGTGGTCGGTGGCGAAGCGCTTGGCCATGGCGCAATACAGGCTGGCTTCGCCATGCCCATGGTCGAGCTTGTGCGCGGCCAGGCGCACCATCTGCCGGCTGGCGGTGAGGTCGGTGAGCATGTCGGCCAGCTTGAACTGCAAGGCCTGGAACTGGCTGAGCGGCTTGCCGAACTGCTTGCGTTCCTCGACATAGCGCAGGCTCTGTTGCAGCGCCGCCTGAGCTGCACCGAGCGAGCAACTGGCGATATTCAGACGACCGCCGTTGAGGCCCTTCATAGCATAGACGAAGCCTTCGCCTTCCGGGCCGATACGGTGGCTGGCGGGAATACGTACGCCCTCGAAGGTGATGGTGCGGGTCGGCTGCGCCTTCCAACCCATCTTGTCTTCGTTGCGCCCGTAGCGCACGCCAGGGGTGTCGGCGGGTACCAGGAAGCAGGAGATGCCCTTGGCGCCGTCCTCGCCGCTGCGCGCCATGACGATCAGCACGTCGGTACTGCCTGCGCCGGAGATGAAGCACTTGCTGCCGTCGATCACGTAGTCGTCGCCAGCGCGGCGGGCACGGGTGCGCAAGTTGGCGGCGTCGGAGCCGGCGTCCGGTTCGGTCAGGCAGTAGGAGGCCAGTGACTGGCCGTTGATCAGCTCCGGCAACCAGGCATCCTTCAGTGCCTGGTCGGCGAAGCTGGCGAGTATCCAGGTGGCCATGTTGTGGATGGTCAGGTAGGCGGTGGTGGCCACGCAGCCAGCCGCCAGTTGTTCGAAAATCAGTGAGCTGGACAGCCTGGACAGGCCCAGGCCGCTATCCTCTTCGCGCAGATACAGGGCCAGGTAGCCCTGCTCGGCGGCGCGACGAATCACCTCGACGGGGAAGTGCTGCTCGCGATCCCAGTCGGCGGCGTGGGGCGCCAGCTCCCGTGCGGCGAAGGCACGTGCGCTGTCGGTAAGCAGGCGTTGTTCGTCACTGAGTTCGAAGTCCATGGCATCTCATTGCAAGGTCAGGGGTTGGCCGGCTGCGCGGCGCTCGGCCTGCCAGTCGGCGAGGCTGGGCAGGGCGCTGCTGGCGTCGAGGCGGTCGACGATCTCGAAGTAGTCCTGCTTGAGCGGGTCCTTGAGTACCTCGTCGCGGTTTTTTACCTTCACGGCATAGACCGTCTGCAGGTTCTGGTGATCGAAGGCACGCCATTGCTGTTCATCCTTGAGCAAGGTGTAGCGATGGCCTTCCAGCGCCTTGATCAGGGCTTCGCTGTCGAGGCTCCTGGCTCGGGTGGCGGCATCGGCCCATTGCTGCACGATGCTGTAGGCCGAGGCTGCAGAGCTGGAGGGATACATCTCGTAGCGAGTCCTGAAGGCTTCGACGAAGGCTTCACCACGGGCAGATTTCTCCAGCGCCGGTACGCGCCAGGTCCAGGGCTCGGTACCGATCACACCCTGCATCAAACCGGGGCCGGCTTGTTCGACCATGCTTTGGGTCAGGTTCGGGGCGACGATCTGCATACGGCTGGTCAGGCCCAGGTCATGGGCAATGCGCATGGCACGCACCAGGTCTTCACCAAACAGTACCAGGGCAAGGATCTCGGCATTGCTCGCCGCGGCCTGGGTCAGGGCATCGGTATAGTCGGCCAGGCGCGCGCCGGGGAAGGGCGTGCGAACCCCGGCATGCTGGCCCACGTTGTCACTGGCCGTGGCCTGGCGCAGTGAAGCTTCGGTGGTGTGGCCCCAGGTGTAGTCGGCAGTGACGTAGAAGTAGCGTTTGTTCGGCAAGGTCTTGTTCAGGTACTGGCCGAGCACCTGAGCGCTCATCCAGGCGTTGTTGCACTCGCGGAACATGTAGCGATGGCCGTCCTTGCCAGTGGTGTCGTTGGAGTAGGTAAGGGTGCCGAAGTACAGCAGACCGTGCTGCTTGGCGCGCTTGCCTGCGGCGATGGCGACCGCGCTGGAGGCGCCACCGAAGAGCATCGCCGCACCTTCGGCGGCCAGCTTATCGACGTTCTTCTCGGCCTTGGCCGGCCGCGAGGCGGTGTCCTTGCTGGACAGGCGCAAAGGTCGGCCCAGTACACCGCCTGCAGCGTTGATTTCATCGATGGCCAGCAGGGCTCCACGCATCTGCGCCAATCCCTCTTCCTTATATGGTCCGGTGCGCGGGTAATTGAGGCCGAGGGTGATCGGCTCGGCAGCCTGCGCACAGGCGGTAAGTGCGGCCCACAGGGCCAGCGTGGCAGACAGGTGGCGCATTGCAGTTCTCCTTGTTGTTGTTCTGCAGAGTCTTTTTACGCCGCTTGTCCAGTTCTCGTGATCGTCTTTTCGTCTAATAAGAACGCTGTTCTCATTTCAGTTGAATGGTCATGTTCGGCCCGGCCTCAAGCGGCGTGTCGTCGAACCAGCGACTGGTCACGGTTTTGGTTTCGGTGTAGAAGCGCAACGCCTGCTTGCCGTAGGCGTGCAGGTCGTCGTAGAACGAGCCCTTCCAGCCGGTGAAGGAAAAGAACGGCAGCGGTACCGGAATCGGCACGTTGATGCCCACCTGGCCGACTTCCACCGCATGCTGGAAATGCCGCGCAGCGCCGCCGGAGCGGGTGAACAGGCTGGTGCCGTTGCCGTAGGGGCTGGCGTTGACCAGTGCGATGGCCTCTTCCAGGGTGTCGAGCTGCATGCACACCAGCACCGGTCCGAAGATCTCTTCGCGGTACAGGCCCATCTTCGTCGTCACGCCACGGAACAGCGTCGGCCCGACCCAGTTGCCATTGGGGTATCCCTCCACCGTGCACTGCGAACCGTCGAGCAGGCATTCGGCGCCTTCGGCCTTGCCCTGTTCGATCAGGCGCAGCACGCGCTGGCGTGCCAGCGGGCTGATCAGCGGGCCGTAGGCGGCCATCTGTTCGGCCAACTCGTCGATCCACTGTTTCGACTCGCCGACGAACACCGCTACGCTGATCGCCATGCAGCGTTGCCCGGCCGCGCCGCAACTGGCGCCGATCAGGTTGCTGAGCACCTGATCCTTCGGTGCGTCCGGCATGATCACCATGTGGTTCTTGGCCCCGGCGAAGGACTGCACGCGCTTCAGGTGCTGGGTGCCGCTGCGGTAGACATGCTGGCCCACCGTTACCGAGCCGACTAAGGACACCGCGCGCACCAGCGGGTGCACCAGCAGCGCATCGACCTGCTCGCGGCCGCCATGCAATATCTGCAGTACGCCGATCGGCGCGCCGGCCTCGATTTCCCTGGCAGTGGCTTTGGGGGCGAGGGTGATTAGTTCCTGGGTGGGCGGGTCGGTCACTTCGATCAGCTCACGAGCCTGGCTGGTTTGCCATTGGCCGTCGATCAGTTGCGGTAGCGTGCGGGGCATGGTCGCCTCCTGTTGTTCTTGTATGAGGTCTTTATAGCCACTCGATGTCCGCTTGTGGATTGACGATCTTGGTCTTGGGATGGACGATCTTGTCATTCGATCGGGATGCAAAGGAGTGATGCAGTGGGGATGCGGGTGGAAACCTCCAATTGGCCGTTGCCCGTCGGTGGGCAACGCTTCATCACGCCTCCGCGGTTGCGCCGCTTGTTGGCACGCCATGCCTTGAGCGCTGGGTGCTATCCATTGGCCATCGGTTTCTACCCCGATGCAACCGGTCACCAGATGCGCCGCGCGCAACCGGATGACCATCTGCTGATCTACTGCCGCTCGGGCAAGGGGTGGTTGGAAACATCGGATGGACGATTTGAGGTCGCTGCTGGCGATCTGCTGCTGCTGCCCAAGGACGCGCCGCATGCCTATGGCGCTGACCTGCATAACCCCTGGACGATCTACTGGGTGCACTTCGACGGCAGCCTCAGCGAGGACTTTCTGCGCCTGCTGGGCGCGCAGACGCTGCGGCGTATCGGCGTGCAGCCCAGGCTGATCGGTGATTTCGAGGCGTTGCTGGGTTTGCAGCGCCAGGGCCTCAACGCTTTGCCCTTCATCCATGCTGCGCACCGTTTGCAGGCGATGCTCAGCTCGCTGGCCGTGCTGCCGGCGCGGGTCAACCTCAAGTCCGGCCGCGTGCTGGATATCGAGGCGGTGCAGGCAGTGATGCGCGAGCACCTGCACGGCAGCCTCAACCTTGATGAGCTGGCTGCACAGTTCAAGCTGTCGCGCTTTCATTTCGCCAAGACCTACCGCGCGCTGACCGGCCATGCGCCGATCCAGGACTTCATCCAGTTGAAGATGGCCCTGGCCTGCCGTCTGCTCGATCGAGGCGACGCCGAAGTGCGCCAGGTCGCCGAGCAGCTTGGCTACGACGATCCCTATTACTTCTCACGGCTGTTTCGCAAGGTGGTGGGTATGGCGCCCAGTCATTACCGGGCACTGCATCAGGGGTAGGGGAGGCCCGGCATATCTTGCTCGGGGCAGGTTGCGCCCTGAATACCCCCTGGGTAATCAAGGCAACGTGATCTATCGGCCAGAGGTGCTCAGGCCAGCATGCGCAGCCACAGCTGTTGCTCGGCCAGCAGCTCTTCGCGCAGGCCGGCCAGTGGTTGTTCAAACCCCAGCCGGCGCTGCGCGGGCAGGGGCTCGGACAGGTTCGCCGGTTGTATCTGCAACGCGCTGGCCAGCAGCGCCAGGTCGGTCAGGTCGGCTTCGCCGTCGTGATCGTGCAGCCATTTGTTACGTTGCCTGGCGCACTCGATCAGCGTGGTCGGCACCTGCCAGCGTGTCAGCACCAGTGCACCGATGTCGCCGGCACTTTTGCCTGACCTTTGAGAAAACGGGTGAGCAGAGCGAAGCGGATGGCTTCGGGGGACAGCGACATGATGGCGGGGATTTCCGTGGTACCGCAGCGGCGTATTGAAATGCTAGCAGAGCCTTGGCCTAAAGCCGATGCACAGCTGTTGCCTTGACTTGCCCGGCCCCCTTCACTAGCGTGCCTGCACTTGTTTTGACCCTGCAGGAAAAACGCATGACCGACGATCGCATCAAGCTCGAAGCCAGCTGGAAACACGCGCTGCGTGAGGAGTTCGACAAGCCTTACATGAGCGAGCTGCGTGCGTTCCTGCAGGCGGAGAAGGCGGCCGGCAAGGAAATTTTTCCGCCGGGTCCGCTGATCTTCAATGCGCTTAACTCCACGCCGCTGGATCAGGTCAAGGTGGTGATCATCGGCCAGGACCCGTATCACGGCCCCGGTCAGGCACACGGCCTGTGCTTCTCGGTGCAGCCGGGCGTGCAGACGCCGCCGTCGCTGGTGAATATCTACAAGGAGCTCAAGCGCGACCTGAACATCGACATCCCAGCCCATGGTTACCTGCAGAGCTGGGCCGATCAAGGCGTGCTGCTGCTCAATACCTCGCTGACCGTCGAGCGCGCCAACGCTGGCTCGCACGCGGGCAAGGGCTGGCAGTTCTTTACCGACCGGGTGATCGAAGTGGTCAGCGAGCATCAGGACAAGCTGGTGTTCCTGCTCTGGGGCAGCCATGCGCAAAGCAAGCAGCGCCTGATCGACCCGACCAAGCATCTGGTGCTGCGCTCGCCGCATCCGTCGCCGCTGTCGGCGCATCGCGGCTTTATCGGCAATGGCCATTTCAGTCGCTGCAACCAGTTTCTCAGTCAGAACGGCATGCAGCCCATCGACTGGCGTTTACCGGCGCTCTGAGCCCGTTTCCGAGGCCTGCCTAGCGCCGCGCAACTGCCTGATCAGCCGTGCACTGCTGCGCGGCCAGGTCGGCGTGAAGGCTTTGCAGGCGCTTGTCGGCTCGCTCCATCTGTTTTGAGTCAGCCTGATCGACCAGGTCGACGATCATCTCGGCCATGACCTGACGATTCTTATCAAAGCTGGCCTGGTAGGCGCTGGTGTAGAAGCGCTCGCGCTGTTGCAGCAGGGCGGTCATGCGGGGGGTGAAGTCGTCGCCACGGCGTACTTCCAACGCCTCACGCAGAGCCTGTTGCCAGGCCATGCGGTTTTCCAGCCAGACCTGGTTCTGCTCGCCCAGGCTCTGTGCCCAGCGCTGCACCCGCTCGCGCTGCTCGGCGTTGAGGGTGCCGAACCAGGGTTGCAGACGCTCTTCCATGCGCTCGGCGCGTCGGCTGATCTGCTCCTGCACGGGCGGCTCGAGAAACTCTTCACGCAGCTTTGCGTTTTGCTCGTCCATGGCCGCCAACAGCTGATCGACCTGACGCGGGCTGAGGCCACGCAGCAGCTCGATGGTGCTGGGGGTTATTTCCACGGCGATGCGCTGCATGGCTTGTTCGAAGTCGGCCAACTGGCTGGCCATCAGCTCGCTGTCACGGCTGCTCAGTGCCTGCTGACTGCGTTGCAGCCAGTCGAGATAGCGCGGCAGCTCGACGCTGCAATGCCAGGCCAAATGTTCTTGCAGTTGGGGTTTGAGCCAGGCGCTCTGCTCGCTGGTCAGCGCCACGTAGTCGCCCAGCTTCCACGGGATCAGCCAATCGAGGTTGCGATAGGCCAGGCCGACACGACTGCAGGCGCCCAGCAGCAGGGTGATGGCCAGTAGCAGGAGCAGAGGCTTGCGCATGATCTGGGCTCGTGAGGGCAGAGTTGTTGAGACTAATACCCGGTACATTTGACGCAAGAGGGTGGAAATATTCGCTTAAGAGTTCGCCAGCAGACCATGATCGCCGGCAAGCCGGCTCCTACAGGAGGCGGTGGTCTTGTTGTTTGTAGGAGCCCGCTTGCGGGCGACCCAGTCAATGCGGGCCGTGGCACTCCCACGGATAAAAAGAAACCGCCCCGAAGGGCGGTTCCGATGTCGCAAGTTGCGCTTAGCCGCCAAGGTAGGCGTCGCGTACCTTGGGGTCGTTGAGCAGCTCTTCGCCGCTGCCGCGCATGACGATATGGCCGTTCTCCAGCACATAACCGCGATCGGCCAGCTTCAGCGCCTGGTTGGCGTTCTGCTCGACCAGGAACACGGTCACGCCGTCTTTGCGCAGTTGCTCGATGATGTCGAAGATCTGCTGGATGATGATCGGCGCCAGACCCAGCGACGGCTCGTCGAGCAGCAGCAGGTTAGGCTTGCTCATCAACGCACGACCGATGGCGAGCATCTGCTGCTCGCCGCCACTCATGGTGCCGGCGCGTTGGGCGAAGCGTTCCTTCAGGCGCGGGAACAGGTGCAGGACCTTGTCCAGTTGCTCCTGATTGTCCGCCTTGTCACCGAAGAAGCCGCCCATGGCCAGGTTTTCCTCGACGGTCAGGCGGGCGAACACGCGACGGCCTTCCGGCACGATGGCGATGCTCTTGCGCATGATCTCCGGGGTGTCCATGCCCACCAGCTCTTCACCCATGTAACGGATGCTGCCACTGGTGGCGCGCGGGTTGCCGCACAGGGTCATCAGCAGGGTCGACTTGCCGGCACCGTTGGCGCCGATCAGGGTAACGATCTCGCCTTTCTGCACTTCGATGCTTACATCGTGCAGCGCCTGGATCTTGCCGTAGAAGGTTGAGACGTTGTTGAAGCTGAGCATGGATTACGCCTCCCCCAGATAGGCTTTGATCACGTCCGGGTTGTTGCGGATATCGTCCGGCGTGCCGTCGGCCAGGGGAGTGCCCTGGTTGATCACGTAGATGTGGTCGGAAATGCTCATCACCAGCTTCATGTCGTGCTCGATCAGCAGCACGGTGACATTGTGCTCGTCACGCAGCACGCTGATCAGCGCTTTCAGGTCTTCGGTTTCACGCGGGTTGAGACCGGCGGCCGGCTCGTCGAGCATGAGGATGCTCGGGCGCGTCATCATGCAGCGGGCGATTTCCAGGCGACGCTGCTGACCATAGGCCAGGGTGCCGGCGCTACGGTTGGCGAAGTCCACCAGGTTGACCTGCTCCAGCCAGTAGGCGGCAAAATCCATGGCCTCGCGTTCGCTGCGGCGAAACCCCGGGGTCTTGAACAGGCCGGCCAGGTAGCCGGTGTTGAGGTGGCGATGCTGGGCCACCAGCAGGTTTTCCACTGCCGTCATGTCCTTGAACAGACGTACGTTCTGGAAAGTCCGTACCACACCTTTGCGAGCGATCTTGTGGCCGGGCAGGCCTTCGATCGCTTCGCCATTGAGGCGGATGCTGCCGGAGCTCGGCTGGTAGAAGCCGGTCAGGCAGTTGAACACGGTGGTCTTGCCGGCGCCGTTCGGGCCGATCATCGAGACCACCTGCTTTTCCTTGACGTTCAGGCCCACCCCGTTGACGGCCAGCAGGCCGCCGAAACGCATGGACAGGCCGCTTACTTCGAGAATCGTGCGGCTCATCGCTTCAGCTCCAGGTGGGGACGTTGCATCGGCAGCAACCCTTGCGGGCGCCAGATCATCATGAAGATCATGACCAGACCGAAGAACAGCATGCGGTACTCGCTCAGCTCACGCATCTCCTGCAGCATCACCATGATGATGGCGGCGAGAATCACGCCCAGCTGTGAACCCATGCCACCCAGCACCACGATGGCGAGGATCATCGCCGACTCGATGAAGGTGAACGACTCCGGCGTCACCAGACCCTGACGGGCAGCGAAGAAGCTGCCGGCGAAACCGGCCAGGCTGGCACCGATGGTGAAGGCCGAGAGCTTGATCACGGTCGGGTTCAGGCCCAGCGCACGGCAGGCAATCTCGTCTTCACGCAGCGCTTCCCAGGCACGGCCGATCGGCATGCGCAGCAGGCGGTTGACCAGGAACAGGGTCAGCAGCACCAGCAGCAGGGCGATCAGGTAGAGGAAGATCACCTTGTACTGCGAGTTGTAGGCGATTTCGAAGTAGCCATGGAAGGTCGGCATGTCGGCTGGCACGCGGCGCTCGAAGGACAGACCGAACAGCGTCGGCTTGTTCTCGTTGGCGATGCTCAGGCCGTTGGGGCCGCCGGTGTACTCGGTCAGGTTGCGCAGCAGGATGCGGATGATCTCGCCGAAGCCGAGGGTCACGATGGCCAGGTAGTCACCGCGCAGACGCAGCACCGGGAAGCCCAGCAGGAAGCCGAACAGCGCGGCCATCATGCCGGCCAGCGGCAGGCAGATCCAGAAGCCCAGGCCGAAGTAGTGCGCCAGGATCGCGTAGCTGTAGGCGCCTACGGCGTAGAAACCGACGTAACCCAGGTCGAGCAGACCGGCCAGACCCACGACGATGTTCAGGCCGAGGCCGAGCATCACGTAGATCAGGATCAGCGTGGCGATATCCACCGAACCACGGCTGGCGAAGAACGGCCACACCAGCGCCACCATGACCATCGCCAGAATGATCCAGCGTTGGGTGGAGGGCAGGGTGAGGAAGTTGCCGATCTGTCCGGAGCCACTGGGCAGCTTGGGCAGTTTGGCCCAGGCCGGAGTCAGCCGGTCACGCAGCAATTGCCAGAGGAAGACCAGCGCCGCAGCGCCGCCAATGCACCAGAGTTCGAAGGCGGTGGCACCTTCCACGCGCAGGCTGATGCCGACGGTGGAGAGTTTCAGGCCAAGTACCGGGTAGGCGATGATCAGCACCAGCAGGGCGCTGAAAATCGCGGATTTGATATTGCGGCTCATACCTTTTCCACCTCCGGGCGGCCAAGGATGCCAGTCGGACGGAACAGCAGCACCAGTACCAGCAGGCTGAACGCCACCACGTCCTTGTATTGATCACCGAAGATATCGGCGCCGAAGGCTTCGGCCACGCCCAGCAGCAGGCCGCCGAGTACCGCGCCAGGGATGCTGCCGATGCCGCCCAATACCGCAGCGGTGAAGGCCTTAATGCCGGCGAGGAAGCCCAGGTGCGGGTTGATCACGCCGTAGTTCATGCCCAGCAGCACCGAGGCGATGGCGGCCAGCGCCGCACCGATGACGAAGGTCAGGGCGATGATGTTGTTGGTGTTGATACCGAGCAGGTTGGCCATCTTCAGGTCTTCGGCGCAGGCGCGGCAAGCGCGGCCCAGGCGCGAACGGGAGATGAACAGGGTCAGGCCGATCATGGTGACGAAGGTGACGATGAAGATCAGCACCTGCATGTAGGACACCACCACGCCGTTGGCGGCGCTTTCACCGAAGACGAAATTGCCGGGCAGCAGGCTGGGAATGGCCTTGTCCTTGGAGTCCTGTGAGAGCAACACCGCGTTCTGCAAGAAGATCGACATACCGATCGCGGAGATCAGCGGGATCAGACGATTGCCGCCGCGCAGGGGGCGGTAGGCCACCCGTTCGATACTGTAACCGTAGGCGCTGGTGACGATCATGGTGGCGGCGAAGGCCGCGATCATCACGAAGGGCACGGCGTCCAGGCCGAACATGGCGAGGCCGGCGATAACGGTGAAGGCTATGTACGAGCCGATCATGTAAACCTCGCCATGGGCGAAGTTGATCATGCCGATGATGCCGTAGACCATGGTGTAGCCGATGGCGATCAGGGCATAGGTACTGCCAATGGTCAGGCCATTGAGCAGTTGCTGTAGGTAGTGGTAAAGATCAGGCATTGCCTAACTCCTGGGCGCTTGCGTAAAGCGGCGCTTGTGGCGCAGCGCGAGGCCGGAATTCTTCTAATAAACAAAGCCCACTTCTGCAGTGGGCTCTGGGTTCAGAACCTGTTCATGAGCTGCTACGCGTGGCGCCCGCCGGGTTAATGGCGGGCGCTAGCTCGTGAATCAGTTTCTTCGGCGGGGGTTACTTGGCTTCGGACTTGGTGCCGTCCTGGTGCCACTCGTACACCACGAAGCTGAAGTCCTTCAGGTCGCCCTTCTCATCGAAGGCCAGGGTGCCGGTGGGGGTGTCGAAGCTGTTGGCGCGCAGGGCAGCGGCGACCTTGGCGGTATCGGTGTCGCCAGCTTTCTCGATGCCTTCGGCGATGACCTGAACGGCCGCATAGGCCGGGAACACGAACGGGCCGCTCGGGTCTTCGTTCTTGGCCTTGAAGGCCTCGACCAGCGCCTGGTTCTTCGGATCCTGGTCGAAGGACTTCGGCAGGGTGACCAGCAGGCCTTCGGAAGCCGGGCCGGCGATGGCCGAGATTTCCTTGTTGCCCACACCTTCCGGGCCCATGAACTTGACGTTCAGGCCACGCTCTTTGGTCTGGCGCAGCAGCAGGCCCAGTTCCGGGTGGTAGCCACCGTAGTAGACGAAGTCGACACCAGCCTGGTTGAGCTTGGCGATCAGCGCGGAGAAATCCTTGTCGCCGGCGTTGATGCCTTCGAACAGGGCGACTTTCACGCCTTTGCCTTCCAGGGTCTGCTTGACCGCAGTGGCAATGCCCTCACCGTACTGCTGCTTGTCGTGAATGACGGCAACGGTCTGCGGCTTGATGTGATCGGCGATGAAGTTGCCGGCGGTCGGGCCTTGCAGGCTGTCCAGACCGATGGTGCGGAACACCAGTTCGTAGCCGCGAGCAGTGATGTCCGGGCTGGTGGACGCCGCGGTGATCATCAGGATGCCTTCGTCTTCGTAGATATCCGAAGCCGGTTGAGTGGAGCTGGAGCACAGGTGGCCAACCACGAATTTGACGCCGTCGTTGACGATCTTGTTGGCCACGGCCACGGCCTGCTTCGGATCGCACGCGTCGTCGTAGACCACGCCTTCGAGCTGGGCGCCATTCACGCCGCCGGCCTTGTTGATCTGTTCGATGGCCATCTTGGCGCCGATGAACTGCATTTCGCCGTACTGAGCCACTGCACCGGTCACCGGACCGGCCAGACCGATCTTGATGTTGTCGGCCGCCATCGAATAGCTGGCCGCCCCCGCCAGTGCCATTGCCGCGAACAGCTTGGAAATCTGCTTAGCCTTGTTCATGAGTGCTCCACTCTTATGTTTTTCGTTGTTGTAGTTCTTGCGGCCGAAGCTGCAGAACCGGGTCCGTTACCCCGGTAATGCCTCCGGCAACTGTACCGGAACAGTGTAGAGCGCGGATTTGCGCCTTGAAAAGCCGGCAACTGGAGGCGAAACGTGGGGTTGTCGCTAAATTGCAAGGAATGTATAGAAAAACGGCGTGGCCTAAGTCGGCTGGCGAGCGTCGCGCGGTTGCCAGGGTAGTTGTCGGCGCTATCATTGCGCGCCTGCATTCAAAGCCATCGACACGGGACACACCATGACGGATCAATCTAGCACCCTCTATGCCAAGCTGCTCGGTGAGACAGCGCCGATTCGTTGGCAGGAACTGCAGCCGTTCTTCGCGCGTGGTGCGCTGCTTTGGGTCGAGGGTGGCCAGGATCTGGTGGCGGTCGCGCAGGCTGTGGCCGAGAACGATCAGGCTCGAGTTGCGCAATGGATGAACCAAGGCCTGCTGTGCAAGCTCGAAGATTCACGTGCCGAAGATCTGCTCTCGCGTGACCCGCAGTTGTGGGCAGTCGTGGTCGCCCCCTGGGTGTTGGTACAGGAAAGGGCAGAGGATTCGACCTTGCACTGAAATGGCGCGCTGCAGGGCTGTGAGCAGCGAGCTAGACTCTTCGCACACTCCCGTGAGGGAGTTTCTCGCAGCGCCACGGCAAAGGAGTGAGCCCCATGTTCGAACCTGGTCACCTGCATCGCAGCAATCCGCCTGGCCTGGGCGGGCAACCCGGTTACAGCATCGATTTCTACTATGAGGTGCGCGAGGATTCGCAAGAAGGGCCCATGCTGCATGGGCGCCTGGTTGGCGAGATAGAGGGCAGGGCATTCGAGGAAGTCTTCGAAATGCATCGCGATACCGCGTTCAACTTCGCCAGCGTGATTTCCCGCTTGGTGGCCAAGCATGGCCTGCCGCCCAACCATAGCCCGATCATGCGGGCGCATGCCGAATACGATGCGATCTTCGAGGACATTCGCGCCAAGCTGCACGCCAAGCCGGGTGAAGCGGTGGACCTCGACCACCTGGAGCGCGACGGCCTGGCGTAACCCTATGGCTGTTCGAGGACGAAAAAAAACCGGATGCTGAGATCCGGTTTTTTCATTTTCGGGGGCGTGTTTCAGGCTGCGACGAAACCTGCAGGGTAGGCCAGCGAGGCTTGACTACTTTGCACTTCGGCGATGGTTTCGCGCACGACCTGCTTGGCCAGGCAAGCGCACTTGCCGCACTGGCTGGCGATGCCGAGCGTGCCGCGCACTTCACGATAGCTGCAGCAGCCCTCGTAGACCGCATCGCGGATTTGAGTATCGGTGACACCTTCACAGAGGCAGACGTACATAAGCAAGGCTCGTCTTGGTGGTTCTGTTCGATGGATCGGATACTAATGTTAATGAGAATGCTTGTCAAATATCGATTGCGAATGCTCGCAGTGTCTGACGAACGGTTCAGCTTTCGGCAGGGGCGGGTAGAAAAGGTCTTTGAGTTTTCGCGGGGAGGATACTTTTGACACCGGACTGGCAAGTTTGTGTGCGTATTGCTCACGGGCTTAGCACTATCCATTACCGAGTCCACTGAGCGTTTGGGTTGCGCCCCTTACGGGCGCCACACCTTGACACGCCCGTGAGGGGCGAAACCAAGACGAAAGATCGACACGCTAATGATCTTGGTCCAGAGATAAATAGCGCTGCACGCAGAACACACAAACTTGCCAGTCCGGTGCCAATCTGCACTTTCCCAAAACTATGCGTAGAACCTAAAAAAACCGGCGGACGCCTAATGCTGATCAGATAAGTTCGTCACCACCCCTTCCTACTTGCAGTAGAGGGGGCGCTTTTCGTAGGAGCCAGCTTGCTGGCGATGCTTTTTA
>NZ_JAOCLK010000065.1:0-18464 GCF_029845265.1 Ectopseudomonas oleovorans | reverse complement strand
AAATGCTCATTTACAGCGCGTAAACTGCGCTTTTTCGCCTGTTTTTGCCTTGCGCTGGCTGCCTCGCCTACGTTTTTAGAGGCGCCCTTCAGGGCGTGGCGTGCGGCGGAATGTGACCGCTGCGCGCAGCCTGTCATCCAACTGTCAGTTTGCTGCGCCAGGCTCGCCTGGCGTTGGTTTTTCGACTCAAGGGACTTATTCATGTCTGCATCCCTCGCATTCGTCTTCCCCGGTCAAGGCTCGCAAGCCCTGACCATGCTTGCCGACCACGGTGCCCGGCAGCAGCTGGTGCTCGATACTTTCGGCGAAGCTTCCGAAGCGCTCGGCTACGACCTCTGGGCACTGACCCAGCAAGGCCCGGAAGAGCAACTGAACCAGACCGACAAGACCCAGCCGGCCATTCTCACTGCTTCCATCGCCCTGTGGCGTCTGTGGCAGGCCGAGGGTGGTGCCAAGCCGGCTTTCGTTGCTGGTCACAGCCTGGGTGAATACTCCGCGCTGGTCGCAGCTGGCAGCATCGCCTTTGTCGATGCCGTGAAGCTGGTGGAGCGTCGTGGTCAATTGATGCAGCAGGCTGTTCCGGCCGGGCAGGGCGGCATGGCCGCCATCCTCGGTCTGGAAGATGCCGACGTGCTGGCCGCCTGCGCCGAAGCGGCGCAGGGTGATGTGGTCAGTGCGGTGAATTTCAACGCCCCCGGCCAGGTGGTGATCGCCGGTAGCGCCGCTGCCGTCGAGCGTGCCATCGAGGCCTGCAAGGCCCGTGGCGCCAAGCGCGCCATGGCGCTGCCGGTCAGCGTACCGTCGCATTGCGCGCTGATGAAGCCGGCCGCCGAGCGTTTCGCCGAGTCGGTCGAGGCGCTGAGCTGGCAGGCACCACAAATCCCGCTGGTGCAGAACGTCAGTGCCGCCGTGGTATCCGATCTGGCCACCCTCAAGGCTGATCTGCTGGCGCAGCTGTACAGCCCGGTACGCTGGGTCGAGTCGATGGTGCGTCTGTCCGAACAGGGCGTGACCGATCTGATCGAATGCGGCCCTGGCAAGGTGCTGAGCGGCCTGAACAAGCGCTGCGTCAAAGGCATCAATACTCACAACCTGGATACCCCGGATGCTTTTGCTGCCGCTCGCGCAGCCCTGGCTTGAGCAAGGAGAACGAACATGAGTCTGCAAGGTAAAGTCGCACTGGTCACCGGCGCCAGCCGTGGTATCGGTCAGGCAATCGCTCTGGAACTGGGTCGTCAGGGCGCCATCGTCATCGGCACCGCGACCAGTGCCTCGGGTGCTGAGCGTATCGCCGAAACCCTGAAGGCCAATGGCGTCGAAGGCGCCGGTCTGGTGCTCGACGTGAGCAACGACGAATCGGTTGCCACCACCCTCGAACATATCCAGCAACATCTTGGTCAGCCGTTGATCCTGGTCAATAACGCCGGTATCACCCGTGACAATCTGATGCTGCGCATGAAGGACGACGAGTGGCATGACGTCATCAACACCAACCTGAACAGCCTCTACCGTCTGTCCAAGGCCGTGCTGCGTGGCATGACCAAGGCACGTTTCGGCCGCATCATCAACATCGGCTCCGTGGTCGGTGCGATGGGCAATGCCGGTCAGGTCAACTACGCTGCAGCCAAGGCTGGTCTGGAAGGTTTCAGCCGCGCCCTGGCGCGTGAAGTCGGCTCGCGCGGTATCACGGTCAACTCGGTGGCCCCAGGTTTCATCGACACCGACATGACCCGTGAGCTGCCGGAAGGCCAGCGCGACGCGCTGCTGACGCAGATTCCGCTGGGCCGTTTGGGGCAGGCCGAAGAGATCGCCAAGGTAGTCGGTTTCCTGGCTTCCGATGGCGCAGGTTATGTCACAGGGGCTACTATCCCGGTGAACGGCGGTATGTACATGAGTTAAAAAGGGCGCCTCCGAATGCCCGGAGGCTCTCGAATGTGACGCGAGCCATCAGAAAACTGTCATAGTGGCTGTCTAAAATCCGTTATAAAGCTGCAACAGGTTTATAGACAGATCGTTGAAGTGTTCCTGGGGGCTCCCCGGCATTCAGCTTGAAATGCTAAAAACCCTTTCTATACACTTGGCCGCTACCAGCTGCCTGGATTTGTCCAATAGGAGTGAAAACAAGGTATGAGCACCATCGAAGAACGCGTCAAGAAAATCGTTGCTGAGCAACTTGGCGTCAAGGAAGAGGAAGTAACCAACAGCGCTTCCTTCGTTGAAGACCTGGGTGCCGACTCTCTTGACACCGTTGAGCTGGTGATGGCTCTCGAGGAAGAATTCGAGACCGAGATCCCGGACGAGCAAGCTGAGAAAATCACCACCGTTCAAGAAGCTATCGACTACGTGACTGCCCACGCGCAATAAGTCACCGTCAGCTTTCTGATCGAGAAAAGCCGCACTGCCCTAATCAGGCGTGCGGCTTTTCTTTAGCGTGGAAGTCGCGCAGCGACGACTTCTGATGACCTTCTCCCGCTGGGAGAAGGTGGCGCGTAGCGCCGGAAGAGGGAGGCGGACATGCCGCGAAGGCTTCCATCATTCGGGGTTCTCGCGGCGTGTCCGTTACGTGCAGGGCGCATGTGGCGCCTGAGTAGAACAAGAGGAGATTGCTGTGTCGCGTAGACGCGTCGTGGTTACCGGTATGGGCATGCTGTCGCCACTGGGTAACGATGTGCCGAGCAGCTGGCAGGGCATTTTGGCCGGGCGCAGTGGCATCGGTCTGATCGAGCATATGGACCTGTCGGCCTACTCCACCCGTTTTGGCGGGTCGCTCAAGGGCTTCAATGTCGAGGAATATCTCTCCGCCAAGGAGGCGCGCAAGCTCGACCTGTTCATCCAGTACGGTCTCGCTGCCTGCTTCCAGGCCGTGCGTGATTCCGGGCTGGATATCACCGACGCCAACCGTGAGCGTATCGGTGTGGCCATGGGCTCCGGCATCGGCGGCCTGACCAATATCGAGAACAACTGCAAATCGCTGCACGAGCAGGGACCGCGGCGTATTTCGCCGTTCTTCGTGCCGGGCTCGATCATCAACATGATTTCCGGCTTCCTGTCGATCCACCTGGGTCTGCAGGGGCCGAACTACGCCATCGCCACGGCGTGCACTACCGGCACGCACTGCATTGGTATGGCCGCGCGCAACATCGCCTATGGCGAAGCCGATGTGATGGTCGCCGGCGGCGCCGAGATGGCAGCCTGCGGCCTGGGCATGGGCGGCTTCGGTGCCGCGCGTGCGCTGTCGACGCGTAACGACGAGCCGACCAAGGCCAGCCGTCCATGGGACAAGGGCCGTGACGGTTTCGTGCTGTCCGACGGTTCCGGCGCCCTGGTGCTGGAGGAGTTGGAACACGCCAAGGCGCGTGGTGCCACCATCTATGCCGAGCTGATCGGCTTCGGTATGAGTGGCGATGCATTCCACATGACCTCGCCGCCCGAGGACGGTGCCGGCGCGGCGCGCTGCATGGCCGCCGCCCTGCGCGATGCCGGTGTCAATGCCGACCAGGTGCAGTACATCAACGCCCACGGCACTTCGACCCCGGCTGGCGATATTGCCGAAGCTGCGGCAGTCAAGAGCGTGTTCGGTGATCACGCCTACCAGTTGTCGGTCAGCTCGACCAAATCCATGACCGGCCACCTGCTCGGTGCGGCAGGTGCGGTGGAGGCGATCTTCAGCGTGCTGGCGCTGCGCGATCAGGTGGCGCCGCCGACCATCAACCTCGACGAGCCGGACGAAGGCTGCGACCTGGACTTTGTGCCGCATCAGGCCAAGGCCATGCCGATCGAAATCGCCCTGTCGAACTCCTTCGGCTTCGGCGGCACCAACGGCTCACTGCTGTTCCGTCGGTACCACGGCTGATGCTGAGCTGGGTCAACGGTGCGCCCGGCGAGCAGTTGTCGGTTCGCGACCGTGGCCTGGCTTATGGCGATGGTCTGTTCGAGACCATCGCCGTGCGCGGCGGGCGCATCCCGCTGCTGGCGCGGCATATGGCGCGCCTGGCCGATGGTTGTCGGCGCCTGTCCATTCCCCTCGATCTGGTTCTCATTGAGCACGAGCTACAGGCGTTCGCCGGGCTGCTGGGTGAGGGCGTCGCCAAACTCATCGTCAGCCGCGGTGAGGGCCAGCGTGGCTACGCGCCGCCGCAACCCTGTCAGCCGCTGCGCATCCTGCAGGCGGCGCCGCTGCCGCAGTATCCCGCTGCGCATGCCGAGCAGGGCGTGCGTCTGTTTCCCTGCGAGACGCGCCTGGCTGAGCAACCACTGCTGGCCGGGCTCAAGCACCTCAACCGCCTGGAACAGGTTTTGGCGCGCGCCGAATGGCAGGATGCCGAGTGCGCCGAAGGCCTGATGCGCGACAGCAGTGGCCGAGTCATCGAGGGCGTGTACAGCAACCTGTTCCTCGTCGTCGGCGGCGGGCTGGTGACGGCTGATTTGTCGCGCTGTGGTGTAGCCGGCGTGATGCGTGCGGAGATCCTGCAGCAAGCGCAGTTGCTCGGGCTGTCTGTCGAGTTACGCGATGTTTCTTACGACGAACTGCTGGATGCCGATGAAGTCTTTCTCTGCAACAGCCTTTACGGCATCTGGCCTGTTCGGGCGCTGCAAGAGCGACACTGGTCGGTCGGGCCGCTCACCCGTAAACTGCAGGCCATCGTCTGCGACCTACTGAGTAACTAACTGGTGCTACGCAAGATCCTGGTGCTGCTTGAATGCGGCGTGTTGTTGGCTGCTCTACTGGTAGTTGGTGCTGCCTGGCAGCAGCAAAGAGCGCTGGAGCAGCCTCTGCATCTGGCTGAAGAAATGCTTCTGGAGGTGCCGTCCGGCGCTACGCCGAGCGGCCTGCTCAATCGTCTGGAAGCAGAAGGTGTCATCGACAATGCCTTCTGGCTGCGCCTTTACTGGCGCTTCAATCTGAATGCGCCTGCCATGCACAGCGGTGAATATCGTTTACTGCCACAACAAACCGCGCGGGATATGCTCGGGCTATGGCAGCGCGGTGAGGTGGTGCAGTACAGCCTCACTCTGGTCGAGGGTTGGAACTTCCGTCAGGTGCGTGCCGCTCTGGCGCGCCAGGAACGCCTGGAGCAGCGTCTGGCCGATTTCAGCGATGCGCAGTTGATGGAGCGCCTGGGCCTGGCCGGACAGAATCCGGAGGGGCGTTTCTTCCCCGATACCTATCGCTTTGTTCGTGGTATGAGCGACGAAGACCTGCTCAAGCAGGCTAACGCACGTCTTGAGGCTGTGCTTGCCGAAGAATGGCAAAAGCGCGCCGAGGGCTTGCCCTATCGCGAGCCCTACGATGCACTGATCATGGCCTCGATGATCGAGAAGGAAACCGGCGTGCCCGAGGAGCGCGGCGAGATCGCTGGTGTGTTCGTCCGGCGTCTGCGCATGGGCATGCGTCTGCAGACCGACCCAACGGTTATCTATGGCATGGGCGAGCGCTATAACGGCCGCATCACTCGTGCTGATCTGCGTACACCGACGCCCTACAACACTTACACCATCGACGGCATGCCGCCGACGCCGATCGCCATGGTCGGACGTGAGGCCATCCATGCTGCGCTCAACCCGCTCGATGGCACCACCTTGTATTTCGTCGCGCGAGGTGACGGCAGCCATGTGTTCTCCAACACCCTGGACGAGCACAATCGCGCTGTGCGCGAATACCAGCTCAAGCGTCGCGCCGACTACCGCTCCAGCCCCGCGCCGCGCGCGGCGGCCGAAACTGAATAAGGGCAATCCGTGACCGGTCTGTTTATTACCCTGGAAGGCCCGGAAGGCGCCGGCAAAAGCACCAACCGCGAGTACCTGGCCGAGCGCCTGCGCGAGCGCGGCATTGACGTGTTGTTGACCCGTGAACCCGGCGGTACACCGCTGGCCGAGCGCATCCGCGAATTGCTGCTCGATCCCAGCGATGAGCCGATGGCGGCCGATACCGAATTGCTGTTGGTATTCGCTGCCCGTGCCCAGCATTTGCAGCAGGTGATTCGTCCGGCTCTGGCCAAAGGCAGCGTGGTGCTATGCGACCGTTTCACCGATGCCACCTACGCATACCAAGGTGGCGGCCGGGGTCTTTCCATCGAGCGCATCGCGCAACTGGAGCAGTTCGTCCAGGGTGAGCTGCGTCCAGATCTGACGCTGATTTTCGATCTGCCGGTCGAGGTTGGTCTGGCACGCGCGGCGGCACGCGGGCGTCTGGATCGCTTCGAGCAGGAAGGCCGTGGCTTCTTCGAAGCGGTACGCCAGGCCTATCTGCAGCGCGCCGAGCAGGCGCCACAACGATATCGCGTGCTGGATGCCGGGCAGACCCTGGCTCAGGTGCAGGCCGATATCGATGCCTTGCTGCCGAGCCTGCTGGAGGCTTGCCGTGGCTGATGTCTATCCCTGGCAACAAGCGCTCTGGCAGCAACTCGCCGGGCGTAGCCAGCACGCCCATGCCTACCTGCTGCATGGTCCGGCCGGCATCGGCAAGCGTGCGCTGGCCGAGCGCCTGATGGCGCGCCTGCTATGCCAGAACCCGAATGGGCTGGATGCCTGTGGCAACTGTAAATCCTGTCATCTGTTGGCTGCCGGTACGCACCCGGACAACTACGTGCTGGAGCCCGAAGAGGCGGACAAGCCGATCAAGGTCGATCAGGTGCGTGAGCTGGTCGATTTCGTGGTGCAGACCGCGCAGCTGGGTGGGCGCAAGGTGGTGCTGCTGGAGCCCGCCGAGGCGATGAACCTCAATGCCGCCAATGCGCTGCTGAAAAGCCTGGAAGAGCCGTCCGGCAATACCGTGCTGCTGCTTATCAGCCACCAGCCCAGCCGCTTGTTGCCGACCATCAAGAGTCGCTGCGTGCAGCAGGCCTGCCCGCTGCCGAGTCAGGCGATGAGCCTGGCTTGGCTGGCCCAGGCACTGCCCGAACTGGGTGACGATGAGCGTGTCGACCTGCTCACGCTCGCGGCGGGTTCGCCGCTGGCTGCCGTGCGCCTGCAGGCTCAGGGCGTGCGCGAACAGCGTGCCCAGGCCGTGGTGGGGGTGAAAAAACTGCTCAAGCAGCAGATCTCGCCGAGCCAACTGGCCGAAAGCTGGAACTCACTGCCGCTGAATCTGCTGTTTGACTGGTTCTGCGACTGGGCGCAGCTGATGCTGCGCTACCAGCTGACCAAGGACGAGGACGGTCTCGGCCAGGCCGATATGCGCAAGGTGGTGCAATACCTCGCGGACAAGAGCGCGCAGGCCAAGGTATTGGCGATTCAGGAATGGTTGCTCGCGCAAAGGCAGAAAGTGATGGGCAAAGCCAACCTCAATCGTGTTCTGCTTCTCGAAGCGTTGCTTGTGCAATGGGCGGCACTGCCGGCGCAGGATCGCGGCTGAGTCGCGTCGGAGCAGGATTCGGCAGGGCGTCACATTCTGCTGGCTGGGTGCCACCCAGTGGTTTGCGCCGGAGCATGAACAGGCCCTAGAATCAGCCATTAAGCAATAAACGCCAGGAATGTGCTGATGAGCCTGCCACCCAATCTGGGTCCCCGTAACGGAATTCTGTCCCTGACCATCAAGGACAAGTCCGTGCTGTACGCGGCCTACATGCCCTTCATCAAGAATGGCGGCCTCTTCATTCCCACCAACAAGAGCTACAAGCTCGGTGACGAAGTGTTCATGCTGCTCAATCTGATGGATGAGCCGGAGAAGATTCCGGTTGCCGGCAAGGTGGTGTGGATCACCCCGAAGGGCGCGCAGGGCAACCGTGCTGCCGGTGTCGGCGTTCAGTTCAACGATGGTGATAACACTGCGCGCAACAAGATTGAAACCTACCTCGCTGGTGCGCTGAAGTCCGACCGCCCGACGCACACCATGTAATTCGTCGGCCGCGAGCCAGCTTTCCCTCGCGGTCGATGCCTCTGCCCTCAGAGCGTCCAGCCAACTGCTGCTTTCGATTACAATTCGGGCTTTCCCTTTGCCCGAGTTTTCCCGCTGTGCTGATCGACTCCCATTGCCACCTTGATCGTCTCGACCTCGCTGCCCATGGCGGCTCGCTGGATGCTGCCCTGGATGCGGCGCGCGCCGCTGGTGTGGGGCACTTCCTGTGCATCGGCGTCAGCGCCGACAACGCCGCCACGGTCAAGGGCCTGGCCGAGCGTTACGGCGATGTCGATTGCTCGGTGGGCGTGCATCCACTGGATCTGGAACCGGGCGCCGAGCCGGCGCTGGATTGGCTACTCGGTGAGCTGGCGCACCCGAAGGTGGTGGCCATTGGTGAGACCGGTCTGGATTACCACTACGAGCCGGAATCCGCTGCGTTGCAGCAGGCCTCTTTCCGTCTGCACCTGGAGGCGGCGCGCATCACGGGTAAGCCGGTAATCGTACATACCCGCGAGGCCCGCGCCGACACCCTGGCGTTGTTGCGCGAAGCGGCGCTGCCACAGGCTGGCGTGCTGCATTGCTTCACCGAAGACTGGGAGATGGCCAGGGCCGCGCTGGACATCGGTTTTTATATTTCCCTGTCCGGCATCGTCACCTTCCGCAATGCCGAGGCGCTGCGCGATGTGGCGCGCCAGGTGCCGGCTGACCGTCTGCTGGTGGAAACCGACTCGCCTTACCTGGCGCCCGTGCCGCATCGCGGCAAGCCCAACCTGCCGCAATACGTACGTGAAGTGGCCGAGTACCTGGCGGTGCTGCGTGGGGTTAGCTACGAGGTGCTGGCTGAGCAGACCTCGAGCAACTTCAAGCGTCTGTTCCCGTTGGCTGGTGTGGCTGACGCATAACAGCCCGTAGGTGGCGCGGCGCGCACCAGGCGACGTGAGGCGTTGCAGCTATGGTGGGTTACGCCGCACCCAGATCCAGCTCAGCAGTCAGATCGTGACAGGCGGCTAACCCACCCTACGGGAACGGCGATCCGCTGAGCAAAAAAAACCCGGACTCTGGGGGATGAATCCGGGTCAAGACCATTAGGAGTAAATCAAGGTACGCGGTCCACGGTACCTTGGCTGGCGGGGCACTTGGGGGGAGATGCCGCACACCAGTACGTTCCAGTATTGGCCATGATTCGCGAGCGTCCAGGCCAAAGCCTGAGTTTTTTAAACGGATTTGGAATACCACGGGCGCTGGTGAGTCCTCACCCTTTTGCCAGCTGGGTTAGCAGGCTCAGCGTTTCCTCGATCACCTGCTCGCTGGTGTAGAAATGCGGCGATAAACGCACTCCTGGGCCGCGTTGCACGCAGATCACCTGCTCCTCGCGCAAGCGCTGATATAGCGCCGGATTGTCCCAGCCCGCCAGGCTGAAACTGAGAATACCGGCACGACGCGCAGGGTCGAGCGGGCTATGGATCACTGCACCAGGCAATTCGCGAATACCATCGTTCAGGCGCTGAACCCGTTTTCCCACCAGCACGCCGACCCGCTCCATGCCCACTTCCTCGAGCAACGACAGGCTCGCCTCCAGAGCGAAGGCCCCCAGCATATTCGGGCTGCCGCATTCGAAGCGCCGTGCACTGCGGGCTGGCTGCCAGTCCTGGCGGGTGTAGTCGCCGGCATGTTCGAGCATGTGCCAGCCATACTCGTGCAGTTTCAGCTGATCGCGTACCGCACTGCGGCAATAGAACACCCCCAGGCCCTCCGGGCCGAGCATCCACTTGTGGCCGTCGGCCATGGCGAAGTCGCAGTCGTAGGCTTGAACGTCGAAGGGCAGGGCACCCAGTTGCTGGATGGCATCAATGCAGAACAGCACGCCATGCTGGCGGCAGCCGCGGCCTAGGCGCGGCAGATCGAGACGCAGGCCGCTGGCGAACTGCACGGCGCTGATCGACAACAGGCGTGTACGCGGGGTGAAGGCGGCGAGCAAGGCCGCTTCTGGATCAACACCCTTGAGATTGACCTCGACTACCTCGACGCCCTGAGCCGCCAGGGCCAGCCAGACGATGCGGTTGGAAGGGAATTCCTCGTCGCTGATGATCACCTGGTCGCCAGCTCGCCAGTCCAGGCCGAAGGCCACGAACGAGAGTGCCTCGGAGGTATTCTTGACCAGTGCAATATCACCGGTGCTTGGTGCGTTCATCAGGCGCACAAGGCGTTCGCGTAGGCTACGCTCAAGTTTCAGCCAGTCGGGATAGTCACGCGCACCGCTGCTGACGTTCGCTTCCGAGAACCGTCGAACCGCTTCAGCACTGCGTTTCGGCCAGGGGGCGACAGCCGCATGGTTCAGATAGCGCAGTCCATTTTCCAGAGGGAACTCATCATGAAACACGTACATGGTCGGATGATCCGTGCAATTTGGCCGCATTTGGGCATAATAAGTGGCTTCGATTTTTGACCCCGTAGTCCCTTTATGCAGAAAGAACCCCGTAAGGTCCGCGAATTCCGTCGCCGCGAGCAAGAAATTCTCGATACCGCGCTGAAACTCTTCCTCGAACAAGGAGAAGACAGCGTTACTGTCGAGATGATCGCTGATGCGGTCGGTATCGGCAAAGGCACTATCTACAAGCACTTCAAGTCCAAGGCGGAGATCTACCTGCGCCTGATGCTCGACTACGAGCGCGATCTCAACGAACTGCTGCATTCGGCCGATGTGGATCGTGACAAGGAAGCGCTGTCGCGTGCGTACTTCGAATTCCGCATGCGCGATCCGCAACGCTATCGCCTGTTCGATCGCCTCGAAGAGAAGGTGGTCAAGGGCAATCAAGTGCCGGAAATGGTCGAGCAGTTGCACAAGATCCGTGCTTCCAACTTCGAGCGTCTGACCCAGCTGATCAAGGGCCGCATCGCCGAAGGCAAGCTGGAAGACGTACCTCCGTACTTCCACTATTGCGCCGCCTGGGCCCTGGTGCATGGCGCCGTGGCGCTGTACCACTCGCCGTTCTGGAGCAATGTGCTCGAGGATCAGGAAGGCTTCTTCCAATTCCTCATGGATATCGGCGTGCGCATGGGTAACAAGCGCAAGCGCGACGCCTGACGCCTGGCATGTCGGCCACGGGACTGTGCTGTGGCCGACATAGCGATATACTCCGGCTCTTAACGAACTGGAGCTCCCAATGATCGTCGACCGCCAGGGCAGACGCTTCCGCAACCTTCGCGTCAGCCTGACCGCCGCCTGCAACTACGCCTGCACCTACTGTGTGCCGAACGGCAAGCGTCTGGTCGCCGCTCAGGACGAACTCTCCGCTGACGCCATGGCGCGTGGCGTCGCTTACCTGATCGAAGCCGCTGGTATCGAGCGCTTGCGCATTACCGGTGGTGAGCCCCTGGTCAGCACGCGCCTGGAGCCTTTCCTGCGCCAGGTCAGCCAACTCGGCCTCGACGATATCAGCCTCACCACCAACGGCCAGTTGCTCGAGCGCAAGCTGCCGCTGCTGATCGAATGCGGCATCCGTCGCCTCAATGTTTCCCTCGATACCCTCGACGCCGACGCCTTCCGCAGCATCGCCCGCGGCGGCGACCTGGCCACGGTGCTGGCCGGCATGGAAGCGGCGCGCGAAGCCGGGATGAAGATCAAGGTCAACATGGTGCCGCTGCGTGGGCAGAACCTCGACCAGGTCCTGCCACTGCTCGAGTACTGCCTGGAGCGTGGTTTCGAGCTGCGCTTCATCGAACTGATGCGCATGGGCCATCTGGCGCGCGACCCCAATGCCTTCAACCAGCAATTCGTCGGCCTGCCGGAGCTGCTCGAGCTGATCGGCAGCCGTCACCAGTACGTTCAGGCCAGCGCTCCGGTGGATGCCACGGCGATGCGTTACGCCATTCCCGGTGCCGGTCATTTCGGCGTGATTGCCAACGAAAGCGTGCCGTTCTGCCGTACCTGCTCGCGTCTGCGCCTGTCGTCTACCGGCTGGTTGCACGGCTGCCTGTCGTCGAGCAACCGCCACTTCGTTGGCGACCTGCTGGACAAACCCCGTCACCAGGCCTTGCCGGCGCTGCAGCGCCTGCTGGTCAAGGCCCTCGGCGACAAGCAGGACCTGGCCTTCTCCGGCGGTGTCACCGTGATGAAGATCATCGGCGGCTGAGCTTCGCGGCTTTGCTGGGAGATTTGGCCAGGTCTAGCATCGCTGGTGGGCTGGAGCTGAGCTCCGCCCGGCCCCGAAGAGTAGTGCTGTAGGGTGGGCTTTAGCCCACGTCCATCATCGTCGATGGGTTGAAACAGAGCGCCGTGCCATCCGGCCTCAGCGCAAACTGAGAGGTGTGCAGAAGCTTTGGCCAAGGCCTAAGTGGCTCGGCAGTCACGCCAGGCCCGGATAAACTGCCGGGGCGCCAACCAACCGAGTGACTGCCTGCATGTCCGCCACCTTTCCCATCGCCTACATCGAACCAGTGTTTCGTCCGCCGAGCGAGGCGCAGTCGCTGATTCTGCCGGTTACCAACGGCTGCTCCTGGAACCAGTGCACCTTCTGCGAGATGTACACAGCGCCGCAGAAGAAATTCCGCGCCCGTGATGAGGCGCAGGTGCTGGAGGAGATTCGTCGTGCGGGCGAGCAACTGATTGTTAACCGCGTATTCCTCGCCGACGGTGATGCTCTGGTGCTGCCGACTCGGCGCCTGCTGGCCATCCTGCAAGCCATTCGCGAATACATGCCCGAGGTGCGTCGGGTCTCGAGCTATTGCCTGCCGCGCAACCTGCGCAAGAAGTCGGTGGATGAGCTCAAGGAACTGGCCGATGCCGGGTTGAAGATGGCCTATGTCGGCTGCGAATCCGGCGATGACGAGGTGCTGGCGCGGGTCAACAAGGGTGAAACCTTCGAGTCCAGCCTTAGCGCCCTGGACAAGCTTGGCCAGGCCGGCATCACCCGCTCCGTGATGATTCTCAACGGGCTCGGTGGTCAGGTGCTCAGCGATCAGCATGCGGACAACTCGGCGCGCCTGATGAACGAGGCCCAACCTGAGTACCTCTCCACTCTGGTGGTCAGTTTCCCCATGGGTGAGGCGCGCTTTCGCGAGCAATTCACCGATTACCAGCCGCTGACGCAACTGCAGCTATTCGGTGAGGTTGAGCGCCTGCTGCAGGGGCTCGAATTGCAGCAGACGGTGTTTCGCAGTGATCACGCTTCCAACTATCTGGTGCTCAAGGGCAATCTGGGGCGTGACAAGGCGCGTCTGCTGGCGCAGGTGCGTGAGGCTATCGAGCGGCCGCAACAGGCCAATCTACGTCAGGAGTGGCAGCGCGGACTTTGACGAGGCTGGCGCAGAACCTGCATCTATCCCTTATCCGCCGGTTTTCCGTCACCGGCATGAGGAGGATGGATTCATGCGTAACCTGCTTCTACTGGTGGCGCTGCTGGGCCTGACCGGGTGCATGAAGGTCAGCGATCTGGCCAGCGGCGCCGAGTACCACCTGCGCGATGCCGGGTTTCTCGACCACGGCCGTACCGAGCGCATGGCCTCGCGGCGCCTGCAGCAGGACTCCTTCATCTACATCGCCCAGGGCCACTTCGTGCCACCAGGCCATGGTTATCCGCGGCCCAATGTGGTGGCCGAGGAGGCGTTCAAGGGTTTCGTCGAATACTTCCCGCTGGTGCGCCGCGCACGTCAGCCGGCAGGCCTGGATGAAGCCATGGCCGAGGCGCGCGGGGCTGGCGCGCATTATCTGTTGTATGCGCGTTTCGCCTACAGCGATGACCGTATCGGCACCCTGGAGGAGTGGGAGGATCAGGAGGCTGTGGATCGCCTCGGCACTGACCGGGCATCGATCCAACTGATGCTGATCGAAACCAACACGCGTTATCTGGTGGACACCGCCCGCATTCGCAGCCGTGGCGGACTCCTGACGTTTTACGACGCCCAGCCGCAGGACCTCATCGGCCCACCGCTGCATGACTATGCGCGCAGCCTGTTGGGTGTGGGGCGCTAAGAATAGGGGCAATCGGCGCGCTGCTCTTGTGGGAGGGGCTTTAGCCGCGACAGGTGGCTGCGGTGTATCCTCGTCCGTTCGAATCGAACTGGACGAGGAAAGACCATGAGCGATCCAGGCAAGGCGGGCGACCTGCTGGCGCAGATCCCCAAGGGTGAAGGCAAGGGCCTACCTCCCGTGCACCTGTGGAATCCCGATTTTTGTGGCGATATCGACATGCGAATCGCCCGCGATGGCACCTGGTATTACCTGGGCACGCCCATCGGCCGCAAACCCATGGTGCGGTTGTTTTCAACCATCATCCGCCGTGACGGAGACGATTATTTCCTGATCACGCCGGTGGAGAAGGTGGGCATCAAGGTAGACGACGCGCCCTTCGTTGCCGTGACGCTGCAGGTGGAAGGTGAGGGTGAAGCGCAGGTGCTGCGCTTTATCACCAATGTCGAGGATGAAGTGGTGGCCGGCGCCGAGCACCCAATTCGGGTGGAGATCGACCCTGTGACACTCGAGCCCTCGCCCTACATTCTGGTGCGGCGTAACCTCGAAGCGCTGATTCATCGCAACGTGTTCTACCAACTGGTGGAGCTGGCGGTGGAGCGCGAAGTGGACGGCAAGCCTTGGCTGGGGGTGTGGAGTGCCGGGCAGTTCTATCCCATCGGGCCTTCTCCGGCCTGAGGCATCTGGTGCGGTGGGGCTGCGCAAGAGACCTCGATGCGCACGGCCCACGCTACTGCTTGGCAGGAGATATGGATGGATGAGCATCGCATCGAAACCGAACGCCTGACGCTGCGCCCACCGCAGCCGGAGGATGCTGCCGAGGTGCAACGTCTGGCTGGTGATTTTCGCATTGCCGATGTCACCAGCAGCATTCCCCATCCTTATCCGCCCGAGCTGGCGCAGCAGTGGATCGAGCGCTGCGCACAGGATTGGGCCAGTGGCACGGCGGCCAACTTCATCATCACCGAGTCGGCCAGCGGCAAGCTGGTCGGCAGCATGGCGCTCAAGGACAACGGCCGCGGCGAGGCCGAGGTGGGCTATTGGATCGGCGTGCCTTACTGGAGCCGTGGCTACGCCAGCGAAGCCTGCAATGCCCTGGTGGATTTCGCCTACCACCAAAACTGGCTCCGTCGCGGCCGTGCGCGAAACGGCAACAGACCCTAGCGTTGCATTTTCTAAGTGGGGTGAGGGGGGGGCGCTGGCTTGCTGCGCGGGCTGGCGCGTCTCCAGGCGGCAGCGGGTTGTCCGGTCGGCCGGAACGTATCGACGAATTATCTCTAATTCAAGACGTTACGCTCGACCAGTTCGAAATCAAGCTATGGGGCCGTAAGGGCTCTGGCTAGGGCCGTCTGAGGCTGAGCAATCGGCGCAACGGCCGATGAGCATTGGCCTGACCTGCACGAACGATTAGACGCCAGCCCGCCAATCGCGTATCAATATCAGGCGCTTTCTGCGTTTCTCTCCAAACAGAATCACTATGCAGCCCCTGTATTCAGTCAATGCGCCCAGCAGCGCCAATGATGAGCAACTCGACGGGGTCGTGCGCCTGCTTAGCCGGTATTTCGACTCGGCCGCCGTGCTGGTTTCCGGTGCCGGCTCTGCGCGCCATATCTGGGCCAGCCCTGGCCTGAGCGATGTGGCGAAGATCATCGGCATCAGCGAAACCACGCCCACCACGCTCGTCTGGCCACTGCAGGCGCAAACAGGCGCCCGGCTCGGCACGCTGTACCTGCATTTCGACCGGCCACATACACTCGACGCCAAACAGCGCGAAGCTCTGCTGGATTTCGCCGCCCTGGCCCTCGATCTACTGGCACGCGAGACCGACGAAGCCCTGCAGCGCCATGAGATCGCCGCCCTGCGCGATAGTGAACGACGCATGGCGCTGGCCATCGCCGGTAGTGGCACCGGTATCTGGGACCGCGACATCAGCAGCGGCGAGATTTACTACTCCAGCAGTTGGAAGGCGCTGCTCGGCTATGCCGACCACGAAGTCGGCAATCGCATCGAAGAGAGCTATACCCGCGTACATCCAGCCGACCTCGACTACGTGCGCGCGACCATCCAGGCACACCTGGATCAGCGTACCGATGCCTATGAGGTGGAGCACCGCCTGCGTTGCCGCAACGGCCAATACAAATTGGTGTGCAGCCGCGGCAAGGTGGTCGAGCGTGACAAGCACGGCAAACCGCTGCGAATGATCGGCACCACCACCGACATCACCGCCATGCGCCGCCTGTCCGAGCAGGTACAGCAGACCGCCACCCTGATGACCGACCTGACCAATGAAATCCCCGGCATGGTCTTCCAGGTCCGCAGGCAGAGCGATGGCAAGTACGCCGTTACCTACGCCAGCGCTGGCGCGCAAGCCATCTGCGGCCTCAGCGCCATGCAACTGATGCAGGACGCTGAGGCGCTGACCGCCATCATTCACCCGGATGACCGCATGGCCTTCATCGATTCCCTGCAGCTATCGGCCGAGGAGTTGACGGACTGGTATCTGGAGTTTCGCGTGCAGGTGCCGGGGCGTGAAGTCGCCTGGTGCCAGGGTGAAGCCTGCCCGCGCCGCGAAGCAGACGGCAGCGTGATCTGGCACGGCTTCATGACTGACGTCACCGAACGCAAGCAGATCGAGGCCGAGCTGCAGGCCTTCGCCACCACCGACTTCCTCACCCAGCTCGCCAACCGCAGGCACTTCATGTGTCAGCTCGAGGCAGAGCTGGCGCGCCTGCAACGCAACCCTGAACAGAGTGCGGCGATCCTGATGTTCGACCTGGACTACTTCAAGACCATCAACGACCGCTGGGGCCACGATGTCGGCGACCAGGCGCTGCGCCATTTCTCGGGAATTCTAAGCAGCCAGCTGCGCAAGACTGACACCGCCGGGCGCCTGGGTGGCGAAGAGTTCGCCGTGGTGCTCAGCGACGCGAATCTGGACAAGGCCATGCACTTCGCCACGCGGATCCAGAGCGAACTGGCCAGGGCGCCGATCCTGCATGCCGGGGAACCGATCTTCCTCGCTGTCAGTGTCGGCATCTCATCGCTCAATGCCAGCGATGCCAGCGTCGAGGCCGCCCTGTCGCGCAGCGATATCGCCCTGTACTGCGCCAAGCGCGGCGGGCGAAATCGCATCGAGCATCATTGACGGCAGGCTGGCTCAGGCCGCCAGCAACGCCTGGCTGATGGCCTCGTTGAACGCAGGAATATCGTCGGGGTTGCGCGAGGTGATCAGCGTCCAGTTCTGCCCTGGGCAAACTTGCACCTCGGCGTCCACCCAGCTTGCACCGGCATTGGCCAGATCCAGGCGTACGCTGGCATACGACGTCAGCACCTTGCCCGGCACCACGCCAGCATCGATCAGCAGCCAGGGGCCATGGCAGATCGCCGCGACCGTCTTGCCGGCGTCACGAAACTCCTGCACCAGACGCTGCGCGTCCTCATCCTGACGCAGGTTGTCGGCGTTCACCGTACCGCCAGGGATCACCAGCAGATCGTAGTCCGCCGCTCCCACTCCCTTGAGCTGGGTGTCGGACTGCACGCTGACGTCCTTCTTGCTGTCCTTCAGCCAGGTTTCGGCCTCGCCGCCCTTGACGCTGGCGTGAGTGACGCTGGCGCCCTGATCCTTCAACGCCTGCATCGGCTTGAGCAGCTCGTCGCGCTCGATCCCCGTGTTGGCGGTGATGAACAGCACCTTCTTGCCTTGCAGATTCGAACTCATGATCGATACCTCCGCTGATGCGCCGCACGGGGCGCAGTGAATGGTCGCGTTGGCGAACGCGGCATGTATCAGGATTGAAAGGTGCAAGAAGCAGAAGTTCGACTTGATTAGCAGGCGAGTATTCAGTTGCTGGTTTTTTCGGCGGTATTGGTTGGCAGCGGATAGATCACTTCATGCGTGTTCAAATCGCGAATTTCGGAATTGATGGTAATGGTCGAGACCTCACGTCCCGGCGGCTCGCTGATCTTCGCCAGTAGAGAAGTCCACCACGTAGCGCTGCCCCGCGCGGAACTCGACATCCTGCGCACCGAAGCCGCACTTCGCTCCGCCTGTATCCAGCACGTTCATGGATCACCAGCTCAGGGAGTGTTTGCCTGGCGTCAGCCGTAGAGTCTACTTGCCGGAAACATCGAGGATTGAGCGGCGCCCGGCGTCCGGCAGTTGCTGGCCATCTACATGCGTGGCCAGCAGCAGACGGTGAAAAGGCACGCCCAGCGCGCGGTATCGCGTGGTTGCGAAGTACACAACGGGTGCGTCGGGCGTGTTGTTGGACGGGTCATCAGGCGTCATCGACTCCGGCGCCCAGTTCCCCTGGTAATCCTTGTCCTGATAGTTGGAGCAGGCCGTCATCAGACCGCGATCAGCAGGACGCCAGGCGGTTTGAAATGGGATAGAAATGAGGAGCTGTGCATTGTTGTTCGTGCTTCCTTGCTGAATTTGGCCGCGGCGGATTACGGGTCTAAAGCGGGTCCGTAAATTATCGGTATGACTACTCCAGCAGACTCGCTGACAGTTCGCGGCAGCAGCGCAGCGAGGGGCCTGCCTTCAAAGAAGGCCTATTCTTTTACCCCCTCAAGAAAACCTCGAGTGCTTCGTACTTCATCGGTTTGGCAAAGTAATACCCCTGCAACACATCGCACCTGCTGCCCTTTAAAAAG
>NZ_JAOCLK010000064.1:0-18596 GCF_029845265.1 Ectopseudomonas oleovorans | reverse complement strand
TAGCCCAGTTGCTCCATGAGCATGCGCTCGCTGCGCAGCGAATAGAACAGTTGCAGCAATTGCGCCCGCATCAACTTCTCCGGGGCAATCGAGGTGCGGTCGGTGTCGGCATGCAAGGTGTCGAACAGGGCACTCATCCGTTGCAGAGCGGTGTTGGCCAGCTTGCGGATGGCGCGCAGGGGGATGATTCACCGGCACGAAGTCATCGAGCTTGGCGACAGTGAACAGGGGGCTCCTGGGTGATATCGGCTCCACGCATGGAAATCGAGAGCTCCGGCAGATTGGAGCCGATATCGTAAACCACACGCCGCAAAACCAGACAGGGCGTGGGCGAATTTCAACAAGCTGCTAGCAGCCGCGGGCATGCAGCAGGGCTGGCGGCTGGGCATAAAGACCCGGCGTGTCGTCAGGGTCTGACGCCCAGTTCGCGTAGGCGCTTGTACAGTGTGTTGCGGCTCAGGCCGAGGTTGCGGGCAAGGTAGGAAATGTTGCCGCCGCAGGCCTGGTACTGGCTGGCCAGATCGTCGGGCTCGGGGTGTGCTTGCAGGGTCGTGTCCGTCGGCAGATCGAGAAAGAAGTCGTCCGGCAGGTGTTCGGCGCGGATGGGCTGGTCGTCCGCCATGGCCAGCGCCACGCGCAGCACGCTGCTGAGCTGGCGCAGGTTGCCCGGCCAGGGGTGATGCTGGAACAGCTCCAGCACTTCGCGGCTGATACCCGCATGTTGGCCAGGTTCTCTGTGCTGCTCCCAGAGTTTCTGGAACAGCGCCTGCTTGTCACTGCGCTCACGCAGTGGCGGTAGTTCCAGGTTCAGGCCGCTGATGCGGTAGTACAGATCGGCGCGGAACTGGCCGCTGTCGACGTCCTGACGTAGCGGGCGGTTGGTGGCAGACACCAGACGTACATCCACCGGATGCAGTTCGCTGCTGCCCAGCGGCTGCACGCAGCGCTCCTGCAGCACGCGCCGCAGGCGCGCCTGAACGCGCAGCGGCATGTCGCCGATTTCGTCGAGAAACAGGGTGCCCTTGTGCGCCTTGCGGATCAGGCCGATATGGCCTTTCTGGCTGGCGCCAGTGAAGGCGCCTTTCTCGTAGCCGAACAATTCCGACTCCACCAGCTCCGCCGGAATGGCCGCGCAGTTGACCGCGATGAACGGCTGGCTGGCCCGTGAGCTGGCCTGGTGCAGCGCCTTGACGAACACTTCCTTGCCGGCACCGGTTTCGCCCTGAACCAGAATCGGAATGTCCTTCTCCAGCAGGCGTTCGGCCTGGCGCACGGCCTTGTCCATGCGCGCGTCGCCAGCGCTCAGGGTATGCAACTGTGGCTCTTGCGGCGTGCTCTGGGTGGCTTGCGGGCGGAAGTCGCGAGGCTGGATAGGAGCCGGTCGGGCAGGGCGGCGTACCCGTGCGTGAAAGCGAAAGTGGCTGCTAGTGCGCAGGCTGAATGGCTGCCCATCCGGCTGGTTGAGCAACTGCTGTAGAGGCACGTCGAACAGTTGCTCGATGGCGCCGTAGGTCAAAGGTTGGCCCAGCAGATTGTCAGCGCGGCGGTTGGCCGACACCACGTGGCCCTGCTCGTCGAACACCACCAGGCCGGCCCAGGGGCTGTCGAGGTTGTCGAGGCTGGTATTGAAGCTGAGCAGGTGGTACTGGTCGGCGAACAGTTTGAGGATCAGGCGATTCTCCACCGACTGGCTCATCATCTTGACCATGCCCAGGGTATGCGCCGGCGGCAGGTAGCTGTCGCTGGACACGTCGAGCACGACGATCATGCGCCGCTGTTCGTCGAAGATCGGCGAGGCCGAGCCGGTCATGAAACGGTTGGCCTTGAGAAAATGCTCGTCGTGCTGGATATGCACGGCCTGGCCGCAACTGAGCGCGGTGCCGATGGCGTTGGTGCCGGTGTAGCGTTCCAGCCAGCTGGCGCCCGCGACGAAGCCTGCAGCCTGACGTGGCTCGATGAAGCGCTGGTCGCCCCAGGACTGCAGCAGCCGACCCTGGTCGTCGGCAAGCATGATCAGGCAGTTGGAATTGGCGAGGATGGTGCCGTAGTAGGGCAGCACTTCCTGGTGGGTGGTCTGCACCAGGGCCTGGCGGCTTTCCAGCAGCGCCGAAAGCTCGCCGACGGCTGGTGGGTCGAAGCGGGGCACGCTCTGATGGGTCAGGCCATAGTCACGACAGCGCGACCAGGACTCCTGGATGAGGGTGTCGTGCGCCGGGGCGCGGGCAGCTTCTGTCATACATGATCTCTTCTTGTTGGTTCGCGATCTGCGCCGCGATCGATCCAGTGTCGTTCAAGCCTGTTCAAAGTCAACGAACGAATTGTTCAGTTGTTCACATTCGACTGTTCAAAAGTGTTCAGTGGTAAACCTTAGTTGCTCCATTTTTTGGCGACTTTTTCGATTTTGATCAAAGAGATGCGTTGTTTTTTGTGGGGCTGGCACGCTTGTCGCTATCGATGTTCGCAATCGAATGGCACGACAAGAAAAAGGACAGGCCATGTCGCTCAAGCTCGAACACGTCACCCGTATCGTCGACGGCCAGGTGCATATCGACGATGCCTGCCTGAGTTTCGAACCGGGCTCCTTCAACGTCCTGCTCGGCCGCACCCTGGCCGGCAAGACCAGCCTGATGCGGCTGATGGCCGGTCTGGATCGGCCCAGCAGCGGCCGTGTGCTGATGAACGGCGCCGATGTCACCGGCGTGCCGGTGCGCCAGCGCAACGTGTCGATGGTCTATCAGCAGTTCATCAACTACCCGACCCTGACGGTGTTCGAGAACATCGCCTCGCCACTGCGCCAGGCCGGCGTGGCCAAGGAGCAGATCGTCGAGAAGGTCGAGGCCACCGCGCGCATGCTGCGCATCGACAAACTATTGTCGCGCTATCCGCTGGAGCTGTCCGGCGGCCAGCAGCAGCGCACGGCCATGGCGCGGGCGCTGGTCAAGGACGCCTCGCTGATCCTGTTCGACGAACCGCTGGTCAACCTCGATTACAAGCTGCGTGAGGAGCTGCGCCAGGAAATGCGCGAGCTGTTCCAGGCGCGCCACACCATCGCCATCTACGCCACCACCGAGCCCAACGAGGCGCTGGCCCTGGGCGGCACCACCACCATCCTGCACGAAGGGCGGGTGGTGCAGAGCGGCAAGACGGCCGAGGTCTACCACCGCCCGCAACAGGTGCTGGCCGCCGAGCTGTTCTCGGAACCGGCGATCAACCTGATGCCGGGGCGTATCAGCGGCTCCGAGGTGAGTTTCGCCGACTGCGTGCACTTTCCGCTCAATCCGGATCTGCGCGGCATCGCCGAGGGTGAGTACCGCTTCGGCGTGCGCCCCAGCCATATCGGCCTGGTGCCGTCCAACGACGATGACCTGGAGTTGGCGGTAACCGTTGAGCTGGCCGAGATCAGCGGCTCGGAAACCTTCCTGCATGTGCGCAACGAGCAGTTCGTGCTGGTGCTGCACCTGCCGGGGGTGCAGAGTATGCGGTGGACACGCCGATCCTGATCTACATCCCGACCCACAAGCTGTTCGTCTTCGCTGCCGATGGGCAGTTGGTGCAGGCGCCCAGTCGTCGTCAGGGGAGGGCCGCCTGATGGCCGAGATTCGCTTGCACAACCTCGCGCACAGCTACAGCGGCGTGCCGAAGGCGCCGGAAGACTACGCGATTCGCGAGATGAACCATGTCTGGCAGCAGGGCGGCGCCTATGCGCTGCTGGGGCCGTCAGGCTGCGGCAAGTCGACGTTGCTCAACATCATCTCCGGCCTGCTCAGCCCGTCGCAGGGCGAGGTGCAGTTCGACGGCAAGGCGGTCAACACGCTGTCGCCGCAAGAGCGCAACATCGCCCAGGTTTTCCAGTTTCCAGTGGTCTACGACACCATGACGGTGTTCGACAACCTGGCCTTCCCACTGCGCAACCAGGGCATGGACGAAGCTCGGGTGATGAGCAAGGTGCACGAGATCGCCGAGGTGCTGGAGTTGCATCCTTTGCTGCACAAGAAGGCGCGTAACCTCACCGCCGACGAGAAGCAGAAGGTGTCCATGGGCCGTGGCCTGGTGCGCGACGACGTATCGGCAATTCTCTTCGACGAGCCGCTGACGGTGATTGACCCGCACCTGAAATGGAAGCTGCGGCGCAAGCTCAAGCAGATCCACGAGCAGTTCAACATCACCATGGTCTACGTCACCCACGACCAGTTGGAGGCTTCCACCTTCGCCGACAAGATCGCAGTGATGTACGGCGGGCAGATCGTCCAGTTCGGTACGCCACGCGAGTTGTTCGAGCGCCCCGGCCATACCTTCGTCGGCTATTTCATCGGCAGCCCAGGGATGAACCTGATCGACGTGCAGCGCTGCGAGGGCGGGGTGCGCTTCGCTGATACGGTGCTGCCGCTTTCCGCCGCGCTCAACCAGTGCCTCACGGAGCTGGATGGCAAGCGTCTGCAGGTGGGCATTCGTCCCGAGTTCGTGCACGTCTGGGATGGCGCCTATGAAGATGCGCTGTGTGGCCGGGTGCTGCATGTTGAGGATCTTGGCACCTACAAGATCCTCACTTTCGACCTCGACGGCCAGGTGCTCAAGGCGCGCCTGCAGGAGGATCAGCCCGTGCCGCACGAGCAGGTCTACCTGAGCTTTCCGGCGCAGTGGCTGATGCTCTACGCCGACGACTACCTGGTGGAGGTGGCGCCATGAAGGTGCAGAACAACAAGGCCTGGTGGCTGGTGCTGCCGGTATTTCTGCTGGTGGCGTTCAGCGCCATCGTGCCGATGATGACGGTGGTCAACTATTCGGTGCAGGACATCTTCGACCCGGCCACGCGCTACTTCGTCGGCGTCGACTGGTATCGCCAGGTGCTGCAGGACCCACGCCTGCATGACTCGTTGCTGCGCCAGTTCATCTTTTCCGCCTGCGTGCTGCTGATCGAGATTCCGCTAGGGATCGCCATCGCCCTGTGCATGCCGACGCGCGGGCGCTGGGCCTCGCTGTGCCTGATCCTGATGGCCATTCCGCTGCTGATCCCGTGGAACGTGGTGGGCACCATCTGGCAGATCTTCGGCCGTGCCGACATCGGCCTGATGGGCTGGGCGCTGAACAAGCTGGGCATCAGCTACAACTATGCCTCCAACACCATGGACGCCTGGGTGACGGTGCTGATCATGGACGTCTGGCACTGGACCTCGCTGGTGGCGCTGCTGTGCTATTCCGGGCTGCGCGCCATTCCTGACGTCTATTACCAGGCGGCGCGCATTGACCGCGCCTCGAACTGGGCGGTGTTCCGCCATATTCAGTTGCCCAAGCTGAAAAGCGTGCTGCTGATCGCAGTGATGCTGCGCTTCATGGACAGTTTCATGATCTACACCGAGCCCTTCGTGCTCACCGGCGGCGGGCCGGGCAACGCCACCACCTTCCTCAGCCAGACCCTGACGCAAATGGCTGTCGGCCAGTTCGACCTGGGCCCGGCGGCGGCGTTCTCGCTGGTGTACTTCCTGATCATCCTGCTGGTGTCCTGGCTGTTCTATACCGCCATGACCCACGACGACAAAACCCGCTGAGGCCGACCATGACGCTGCGCAAACGCCTGGTACTGCTGATCTACTTTCTGTTCCTGCTGGTGCCGATCTACTGGTTGCTGAATATGTCGTTCAAGAGCAATACCGAAATTCTTGGTGGACTCAGCCTGTGGCCGCAGAATTTCACTCTGGACAACTACCGGGTGATCTTCACCGATCGTAGTTGGTACGAGGGCTACCTCAACTCGCTGTATTACGTCAGCCTCAACACCCTGATCTCGCTCAGCGTGGCGCTGCCGGCGGCCTATGCCTTCTCGCGCTATCGCTTTCTCGGCGACAAGCACCTGTTCTTCTGGCTGTTGACCAACCGCATGGCACCACCGGCGGTGTTCCTGCTGCCGTTCTTCCAGCTGTATTCGTCCATCGGCCTGTTCGACACCCATATCGCCGTGGCGTTGGCGCACTGCCTGTTCAACGTGCCGTTGGCGGTGTGGATCCTCGAAGGCTTCATGTCCAGCGTGCCCAAGGAAATTGATGAGACGGCCTATATCGACGGCTACAGCTTCCCGAAATTCTTCGTGAAGATCTTCATCCCGCTGATCCGCTCCGGCATCGGCGTCACCGCCTTCTTCTGCTTCATGTTCTCCTGGGTCGAGTTGCTGCTGGCGCGCACCCTGACCTCGGTGGACGCCAAGCCCATCGCGGCGGTGATGACCCGTACCGTGTCCGCCTCGGGTATCGACTGGGGCGTGCTCGCCGCTGCCGGGGTGCTGACCATCATCCCCGGGATGCTGGTGATCTGGTTCGTTCGCAACCATGTGGCCAAGGGCTTCGCCCTCGGTCGCGTGTAAGGGAGGTTCGTCATGAACTGGATGGCCTGGACTCTGCCGACCGCGCTGTTCTTCGGTTGCATCGCCGTGCTGCTGGCCGGTATGACGCTGGTCGAGCTGCGCTGGCCCTGTGTGGAGCGCAAGGGTTTTCTGCCGATCACCACCACCCGTGGGGATCGGCTGTTTATCGGTCTGCTCGGCAGCGCCTACCTGCACCTGCTGGTGATAGGCGTGACCGACTGGAGCGTGTGGATAGCGTCGCTGCTATCACTGTTGTGGTTGTGCGCAGTCATGCGCTGGGGCTGAGCCGGGCTGCCGCCGGTATGCCTCTCCCCATATCCTGAGATGGAGGTCTCTATGTTCGACAATAACAACAAGACCCGACATAGCTTGGCGTTGGCCGCCTTGCTGGCGTTGTCCGGTTTGAGCGGTGCGGCCTGGGCGGATGCCTATGAAGAGGCCGCGAAGAAATGGATTGCTGATGAGTTCAACCCCTCGACCCTGACGCCGGAGCAACAGCTCGAAGAGCTGAAGTGGTTCATCAAGGCTGCCGAGCCGTTTCGTGGCATGAACATCAATGTCGCCTCGGAAACCCTGACCACTCACGAGTATGAGTCCAAGGTGCTGGCCAAGGCCTTCAGTGAAATCACCGGCATCAAGCTCAAGCATGACCTGATGCAGGAAGGCGATGTGGTCGAGAAACTACAGACGCAGATGCAATCCGGCAAGAACATCTACGACGGTTGGGTCAACGACTCGGACCTGATCGGTACCCATTTCCGCTATGGCAAGGCGGTCTCGATCACCGACATGATGGCTAACGAGGGTAAGGACTTCACCTCGCCGACTCTCGATCTTGACGATTTCATCGGCCTGTCCTTCACCACCGGGCCGGACGGCAAGGTTTATCAGTTACCCGATCAGCAGTTCGCCAACCTCTACTGGTTCCGCGCCGACTGGTTCGAGCGTCCGGAGCTGAAGGCCAAGTTCAAGGAAATCTACGGCTACGAGCTGGGTGTGCCGGTGAACTGGTCAGCTTACGAGGACATCGCCGAGTTCTTCTCCAAGCATGTCAAGGAAATCGACGGTAAACGCGTCTATGGCCATATGGACTACGGCAAGAAAGATCCGTCGCTGGGCTGGCGCTTCACCGACGCCTGGTTCTCCATGGCCGGCGGTGGCGACAAGGGCCTGCCCAATGGCCTGCCGGTGGACGAGTGGGGCATTCGCGTCGACGGCTGCCGCCCAGTAGGTTCCAGTGTCGCCCGCGGTGGTGATACCAACGGGCCGGCGGCGGTGTTCGCCACGCAGAAGTACGTCGATTGGATGCGCCAGTACGCGCCGCCGGAAGCGCAAGGCATGACCTTCTCCGAATCCGGCCCGGTGCCGGCGCAGGGTGCCATCGCTCAGCAGATCTTCTGGTACACCGCCTTTACTGCCGATATGACCAAGCCAGGCCTGCCGGTGGTTAACGACGATGGCACGCCGAAATGGCGTATGGCGCCGTCGCCCAAGGGCCCGTATTGGGAGGAGGGCATGAAGCTCGGTTATCAGGACACCGGTTCCTGGACCTTCCTCAACTCCACGCCGGAGAAACAGCGCCTGGCCGCCTGGCTCTATGCGCAGTTCGTTACCTCCAAGACCGTCTCGCTGAAAAAGACCCTGGTCGGCCTGACGCCGATTCGTGAGTCGGACATCAACTCGCAGGCGATGACGGACGTAGCGCCCAAGCTCGGCGGGCTGGTGGAGTTCTACCGCAGCCCGGCGCGCGTGCAGTGGACACCGACCGGCACCAACGTGCCGGACTATCCACGTCTGGCTCAACTGTGGTGGCAGTTCATCGCCGAGGCCGCCAGCGGTGACAAGACGCCGCAACAGGCGCTCGATGGCCTGGCAGCTGCGCAAGACACCATGCTCGGTCGTCTGGAGCGCTCAGGTGTGCTGGGTGAGTGCGGGCCGAAGCTGAACGAGCCGCGTGACCCGCAGTACTGGTTCGACCAGCCGGGCGCACCGAAACCCAAGCTGGCCAACGAGAAACCCAAGGGCGAAACCATCGCCTACGACGAGTTGCTCAAGTCCTGGGAGCAGGCGCGCAACTGATCCAAGTGGCAGAAACGACAACGGCACCCTCGGGTGCCGTTGTTTGTTATGCAGTGCTGCTTACTTATGCAGATGCTCGGCCGCGTGCAGGGTGTTTTCCAGCAGGCCTGCGCGGGTCATCGGGCCAACACCGCCTGGAACCGGGGTGATCCAGCCGGCGCGGGGCAGGGCGGCATCAAAGGTCACGTCGCCAACCAGTGTGCCGTCGTCCTGGCGGTTGATGCCGACATCGATGACGATGGCGCCCGGCTTGATCCACTCACCCTTGACCAGGCCCGGCTTGCCTGCAGCGACCACGACGATATCAGCCTGGCCGACGTGAGCAGCTAGATCCTTGGTGAAGCGGTGGGTGACGGTCACGGTGCAACCGGCCAGTAGCAACTCCATGGCCATTGGTCGGCCGACGATATTGGACGCGCCAACTACCACTGCATGCATGCCGTAGAGATCGGCGCCGGTGCTTTCCAGCAGGGTCATGATGCCCTTGGGGGTACAGGGGCGCAGCAGCGGCATGCGCTGGGCCAGGCGGCCGATGTTGTAGGGGTGAAAGCCATCCACATCTTTATCCGGGCGAATGCGTTCGAGCAGCAGGGACGAGTCGAGATTCTCCGGCAGCGGCAGCTGTACCAGGATACCGTCGATGGCCGGGTCTTCGTTGAGCTCGTCGATCAGGGCGAGCAGATCGGCCTGGCTGGTCTCTGCCGGCAGGTCATAGGCACGGGAGAGGAAACCGACCTCTTCGCAATCTTTGCGTTTATGTGACACATAGACCTGGGAGGCGGGATCGGTACCAACCAGGATCACGGCCAAGCCTGGCGCACGAAGGCCTTGCTGGCGGCGTTCGGCGACACGTTGGGCAATCTGCTGGCGGAGGCTGGCGGCGATCGCCTTGCCGTCGATCAGTTGTGCGGTCATTGCGCTGGTTAACCATTAATAAGGGTGAAAAAAGGACGCGCATTCTCGCATGAGCGCTCACCCGGGCAAAGGCGCCTGCCGTCGTTTTCGCGTAACTCCTTTAAATCGCTGAATTTTTTTGAAAATTTCTGTTGACGAGGTTGGGAGGCGTCTATAACATTCGCCCCGCTTCTCAGGAACAGCCACTCGCTGGGTGAGGCGGCAAGAGCCAAGCCCTGGCGGTGAGGTTGGAGCCAAAAGCTTGTAAGTCTGCGCTAGCGGATGGATAAGTGCCCGTAGCTCAGCTGGATAGAGCATCCGCCTTCTAAGCGGATGGTCGCAGGTTCGAGTCCTGCCGGGTGCGCCATTTGGCGGTCAGGCAAGAGTAAGCAAATGCAATATGGTGGGCGTAGCTCAGTTGGTAGAGCACAGGATTGTGGCTCCTGGTGTCGTGGGTTCGATTCCCATCGTCCACCCCATATTCCAAAACGCCAGGCCCAAAGCCTGGCGTTTTTGTTTTAAGCTGCAAAGCCACGCGGACGTGGTGGAATTGGTAGACACACCAGATTTAGGTTCTGGCGCCGCAAGGTGTGAGAGTTCGAGTCTCTCCGTCCGCACCATCTTTTTTATATAGCCCCTCCCGACTGCCGCCTGCTTCTAGGGTGACTTCTGCACATTGACCCTCTAGAATGCTTGGCCTTGATTCGGGGCCGGGTCGACCCGGCTTATGTCTGTGCAACGAGGAATATCCATGCAAGTTTCTGTTGAAAGCACTTCTGCTCTTGAGCGCCGCATGACTGTCGGCGTACCCGTCGAGCGCATCGAGACCGAAGTCAACAAGCGTCTGCAACAGACTGCCCGTCGTGCCAAAGTTCCTGGCTTCCGTCCTGGCAAGGTGCCGATGAGCGTGATTCGTCAGCGCTATGAAGATGCCGCTCGTCAGGAAGCCCTGGGCGACCTGATCCAGGCGACCTTCTATGAGGCCGTGGTCGAGCAGAAGCTGAATCCGGCCGGCGCTCCGGCCGTAGAGCCGAAGTCCTTCGAGAAGGGCAAGGATCTGGAGTACGTTGCTACTTTCGAAGTATTTCCTGAGTTTCAGGTGACCGGCCTCGACACTATCGCCATCGAGCGCCTGCAGGCCGAAGTCGCCGACAGTGATGTCGACAACATGCTCGACATCTTGCGCAAGCAGAACACCCGTTTCGAAACTGTCGAGCGTGCTGCCGAGAATGGCGACCAGTTGAACATCGATTTCGTCGGCAAGATCGACGGCGAAGCATTCGCTGGCGGCAGCGCCAAGGGCACCCAGCTGATACTGGGTTCTGGCCGCATGATCCCGGGCTTCGAAGACGCCCTGGTCGGTGTCAAGGCTGGTGAAGTGCGTGTGATCAATCCGACCTTCCCTGAGGACTACCAGAATCTCGATCTGGCCGGCAAAACCGCCGAATTCACCGTTACCGTCAACAGCGTTTCCGCTCCGCAACTGCCTGAGCTGAACGACGAGTTCTTCGCCCTGTTCGGTATCAAGGATGGCGGTCTGGAAGGTTTCCGCGCCGAGGTTCGCAAGAACATGGAGCGTGAACTGCGTCAGGCCATCAAGTCCAAGGTCAAGAACCAGGTAATGGACGGCCTGCTGGCTGCTAATCCGATCGAAGTGCCGAAGGCGCTGATCGGCAACGAAGTAAATCGTCTGCGCGTGCAGGCCGTTCAGCAGTTCGGTGGCAACATCAAGCCTGACCAACTGCCGGCCGAGCTGTTCGAGGAGCAAGCCAAGCGCCGTGTGGTGCTGGGCCTGATCGTCGCTGAAGTGGTCAAGCAGTTCGAACTGAAACCTGACGAAGCCCGCGTGCGCGAGCTGATCGAAGAGATGGCTTCTGCTTACCAGGAGCCCGAGCAGGTGGTTGCCTGGTACTACAAGAACGACCAGCAGATGAACGAAGTGCGTTCGGTTGTACTGGAAGAGCAAGTTGTAGATACTGTTCTGCAGAAGGCCAACGTGACCGACAAAACGGTTTCCTACGAAGACGCAGTCAAGCCGGCAGAAGCTCCTAAAGCCGACTGATCTGGCAACCTCGTTCGAGCACACCACCATAAGCCAGCCTCAGTGCTGGCTTATGCGTATTTGAGACATGACTATTAGGGAGTGAGCGCAAGACATGTCCCGCAATCCTTTTATGCAAAACATGCCTGAAATCCAGGCCGCTGGCGGCCTGGTGCCGATGGTCATCGAGCAGTCCGCTCGTGGCGAGCGTGCCTACGACATCTATTCGCGCCTGCTCAAGGAGCGCGTGATTTTCCTGGTCGGTCCGGTCGAGGACTACATGGCCAACCTGATCTGCGCCCAGCTGCTGTTTCTGGAAGCAGAGAATCCGGACAAGGACATTCACCTGTACATCAACTCGCCGGGTGGCTCGGTGACTGCCGGCATGGCGATCTACGACACCATGCAATTCATCAAGGCGGATGTGTCCACCACCTGCATTGGTCAGGCCTGCAGTATGGGTGCATTCCTGCTGGCTGGCGGCGCCAAGGGCAAGCGTTTCTGCCTGCCGAACTCGCGTGTGATGATTCACCAGCCGCTGGGCGGTTTTCAGGGGCAGGCCTCGGACATCGAGATCCACGCCAAGGAAATCCTCTTTATCCGTGAGCGCTTGAACGAGCTGCTGGCTCAGCACACCGGTCAGAGGCTGGAAACCATCGAGCGCGACACCAACCGTGACAATTTCATGAGCGCTTCGCGTGCCGTGGAATACGGTCTGGTCGATGCCGTCCATGAAAAGCGTCAAATGCCGGTCTAGATGAGGCGCCGGCTGCGGGCATCCACCACTGACGCGACCTGTGCCCTTGAAAATGCCCGCATTTGCCTTCATCTTGTGTTTCAAGCCTACCGTATTGGATTGATCGAATGACTGACACCCGTAACGGTGAGGACAACGGCAAACTGCTTTATTGCTCCTTCTGCGGCAAAAGCCAGCACGAAGTGCGCAAGTTGATCGCCGGTCCTTCCGTCTTCATCTGCGACGAATGCGTCGACCTGTGCAACGACATCATCCGCGAGGAGGTGCAGGAAGCCCAGGCCGAGAGCAGCGCGCACAAACTACCGGCACCCAAGGAAATCAGCGCCATCCTCGATCAGTACGTGATCGGCCAGGAGCGCGCCAAGAAGGTGCTGTCGGTAGCGGTGTACAACCACTACAAGCGTCTCAATCAGCGCGACAAGAAAGACGATGTCGAGCTGGGCAAGAGCAATATCCTGCTGATCGGTCCGACCGGTTCGGGCAAGACGTTGCTGGCCGAAACGCTGGCGCGCCTGCTCAACGTACCGTTCACCATTGCCGATGCCACCAGCCTGACCGAAGCCGGTTATGTGGGGGAGGACGTCGAGAACATCATTCAAAAGCTGTTGCAGAAGTGCGATTACGATGTCGAGAAGGCCCAGATGGGCATCGTCTACATCGACGAAATCGACAAGATCTCGCGCAAATCCGACAACCCGTCGATCACTCGTGATGTCTCGGGTGAAGGCGTGCAGCAGGCCCTGCTCAAGCTGATCGAGGGCACCGTGGCCTCGGTTCCGCCACAGGGCGGACGCAAGCATCCGCAGCAGGAGTTCCTGCAGGTCGATACGCGCAACATCCTGTTTATCTGTGGCGGCGCGTTCGCCGGCTTGGAGAAAGTCATCCAGGCGCGCTCTACCAAGGGCGGCATCGGCTTCGGTGCTGAAGTGCGCAGCAAGCAGGAAGGCAAGAAGATCGGCGAGTCCCTGCGTGAGGTCGAGCCGGACGATCTGGTCAAGTTCGGTCTGATCCCCGAGTTCGTCGGTCGTCTGCCGGTGATCGCGACGCTTGAGGAGCTGGATGAGGCTGCGCTGGTGCAGATTCTCACCGAGCCGAAGAACGCACTGACCAAGCAGTACGCCAAGCTGTTCGAGATGGAGGGCGTGGATCTGGAGTTCCGCCCCGATGCACTGAAGTCCGTGGCGCAGAAGGCGCTGGAGCGAAAAACCGGTGCACGTGGCCTGCGTTCGATTCTCGAGGGCATTCTGCTCGACACCATGTACGAGATCCCATCCCAGCAGGGCGTGAGCAAGGTGGTGATCGACGAGAGCGTCATCGAGGGTTCGTCCAAGCCGCTGCTGATCTACGAGAACAGCGAACCGCCGGCGAAGGCCGCGCCAGACGCCTGACGGCTGTTGCACGATGCAAAGAAGGGGCCCCTCGGGCCCCTTCGCTTTTGTGGACATTGCGCTTGTTTTTTACGGGAGCTACCCCCATCTTAAAAGCCAAGGGTAATCCCGCCTGTTTACGGCCTTATGGCCGCCGCTGAGCCGAAATCATGAAGACAACCATCGAATTGCCTCTCCTGCCATTGCGCGATGTAGTGGTCTATCCGCACATGGTCATCCCGCTTTTCGTCGGGCGTGAGAAATCCATCGAGGCCCTCGAGGCGGCGATGACGGGTGACAAGCAGATCCTGCTGGTAGCCCAGAAGAACCCGGCCGTCGATGATCCGGATGAGCAGGATCTTTATCGCGTTGGCACCGTTGCCACCGTCCTGCAGTTGCTCAAGCTGCCCGACGGCACCGTCAAGGTGCTGGTCGAGGGTGAGCAGCGCGGCTTGATCGAGCGTTTCATCGATCTCGATGATCATTGCCGTGCCGAAGTACAACTGATCGAGGAGGGCGAAACTGCCGAGCGCGAATCGGAAGTCTTCACCCGCAGTCTGCTCAGTCAGTTCGAGCAGTACGTGCAGCTGGGCAAAAAGGTTCCGGCCGAAGTCCTGTCTTCGCTCAACAGCATCGATGAGCCCAGCCGCCTGGTCGACACCATGGCCGCGCACATGGCGCTGAAGATCGAGCAGAAGCAGGAAATCCTCGAAATCACCGCGCTGTCCGCTCGCGTCGAGCACGTACTGGCCCTGCTGGATGCCGAGATCGACCTGCTACAGGTCGAGAAGCGTATTCGCGGTCGCGTGAAGAAGCAGATGGAGCGCAGTCAGCGCGAGTACTACCTGAATGAGCAGATGAAGGCCATTCAGAAAGAGCTTGGCGATATCGATGAAGGCCATAGCGAGCTCGACGAACTGCGCAAGCGCATCGATAACGCGGGGTTGACCAAGGAAGCCTTGACCAAGGCCAATGCCGAGCTGAACAAGCTCAAGCAGATGTCGCCGATGTCCGCTGAAGCCACTGTGGTGCGCTCCTACATCGATTGGCTGGTGAACGTGCCATGGAAGGCCGAAAGCAAGGTGCGCCTGGATCTGGCGCGCGCCGAGAGCATTCTCGATGCCGATCACTACGGTCTGGAGGAGGTCAAGGAGCGCATCCTCGAGTACCTCGCCGTGCAGAAGCGGGTGAAGAAACTCAAGGGGCCGGTGCTGTGCCTGGTCGGTCCGCCCGGCGTGGGCAAGACTTCGTTGGCCGAGTCCATCGCCACCGCGACCAATCGCAAGTTCGTGCGTATGGCCTTGGGTGGCGTGCGTGACGAGGCCGAGATTCGGGGGCACCGCCGCACCTACATCGGCTCGATGCCGGGTCGCCTGATTCAGAAGATGACCAAGGTCGGTGTGCGCAACCCGTTGTTCCTGCTCGACGAGATCGACAAGATGGGCCAGGACATGCGCGGCGATCCTGCCTCGGCATTGCTCGAAGTCCTCGACCCTGAGCAGAACCATAATTTCAACGATCACTATCTGGAGGTCGATTATGACCTGTCGGATGTGATGTTCCTTTGCACCGCCAACTCGATGAACATCCCCGGCCCGCTGCTGGATCGGATGGAGGTCATTCGTCTGCCGGGTTACACCGAGGACGAGAAGGTCAACATCGCCATTAAGTACCTGGCGCCCAAGCAGATACAGGCCAACGGCCTGAAGAAGGGCGAGCTGGAGTTCGACGAGTCGGCAATTCGCGACATCATTCGTTACTACACGCGTGAAGCTGGTGTGCGCAGTCTGGAGCGACAAATCGCCAAGGTCTGCCGCAAGGTGGTCAAGGAGCATGTACGCGAGAAGCGCTTCCAGGTCACGGTCAGCGCCGACTCCCTGGAGCACTTCCTGGGTGTGCGCAAGCATCGCTATGGCCTCGTCGAACAGCAGGATCAGATCGGTCAGGTGACCGGCCTGGCCTGGACTCAGGTCGGCGGTGAGCTGCTCACCATCGAGACGGCCGTGGTGCCTGGCAAGGGCAATCTGATCAAGACCGGTTCGCTGGGTGATGTCATGGCAGAGTCGATGACGGCGGCCATGACGGTGGTTCGCAGTCGCGCCAAAAGCCTGGGGATCCCGGCTGATTTCAACGAGAAGCGCGACGTTCACATCCATATGCCCGAAGGTGCCACGCCCAAGGATGGCCCGAGCGCGGGCATTGGTTTGTGCACGGCACTGGTATCGGCCCTGACGCAGATTCCGGTGCGGGCGGACGTGGCCATGACCGGGGAAATCACCCTGCGTGGTCAGGTACTGCCCATCGGCGGGCTCAAGGAAAAACTTCTGGCAGCTCATCGGGGTGGGATCAAGACCGTGATCATTCCCGAAGAAAATGTGCGTGATCTGAAGGAAATTCCGGAAAATATTAAGCAAGACCTGCAGATTAAACCGGTTAAATGGATTGACGAGGTCCTGCAAATTGCGCTGCAATATGCCCCGGAGCCCTTGCCCGATGCGGCTCCGGAGATGGTTGCAACGGATGACAAGCGCGAGTCTGATTCCAAGGAGCGAATTAGCACGCATTAGCCGGGGGGCTTCCTTGACACAATTTTTGAGCCCTTGTTATAAAGCGGCTCTTATTGTGTCGGCAGGCCCTCCAGCACCCGCTTTGCTTACACTAAAAATCAAGAAACAAACTCAACAGAAATAAGGGGACTTAGAGTGAACAAGTCGGAACTGATCGATGCCATCGCTGCATCTGCTGATATCCCGAAAGCTGTTGCTGGCCGCGCGCTGGATGCAGTGATTGAATCCGTCACTGGCGCCCTGAAGGCTGGTGACTCTGTCGTACTGGTTGGCTTCGGCACCTTCGCTGTCAAAGAGCGTGCTGCTCGCACTGGCCGCAACCCGCAGACTGGCAAGCCGATCAACATCGCTGCTGCCAAGATCCCGGGCTTCAAAGCTGGCAAGGCTCTGAAAGACGCTGTCAACTAAGCGTCTTCTGAATTTGTCTCGCCGCCAGACCTTTCTGGCGGTTGTTGGGCGGCAGGGCAGACAGTTTCCATGCCTGTACTGATCGCTTGACGCGTTACGAGAAGGCGCATCCCAGGATGCGCCTTTCTTCTATCCGGAATTACCCACACTGCGCGGCTGGTGGCTCTGTACAGTCGTTCTGGGGGAAGCATGCTGCAAAACATCAGGGACAATTCACGCGGTTGGATTGCCAAGACCATCATCGGCCTAATCGTTATGCTGATGGCGTTTACCGGCTTCGAGGCCATCGTCACCGGTACCAGTAACCGCAATAATGCGGCCGAAGTGAACGGTGACACCATTACCCTCGACGAGCTCAATCAGGCCGTTGAAATGCAGCGTCGTCAGTTGCTGCAGCAGCTGGGGCGTGATTTCGATGCCTCGCTGCTCGATGATCGCTTGCTGCGTGAGGCATCGCTCAAGGGGCTGATCGAGCGCAAGCTGCTGCTTCAGGCAGCAGGCGATGCTCGTTTCGCTTTCTCGCAGTCATCGCTGGATCAGGTGATTCTGCAGACGCCCGAGTTTCAGGTAGACGGCCGCTTCGATACCGCCCGTTTCGATCAGGTCATTCGCCAGATGGGCTATACCCGTCTGCAGTTCCGTCAGATGCTGGAAGAGGAAATGCTGATTGGCCAGTTGCGTGCCGGTATCGGCGCCAGCAGCTTCGTCACCGAGCAGCAGGCGCGTGCGTTCGCCAACCTCGAGCGGCAGACCCGCGATTTCGCCAGCCTCACCATCAAGGCCGACCCGGCTGCGATCGAGTTGAGCGAAGCTGACGTCCAGGCGTACTACGCCGAGCACGCCAGTGAGTTCATGAGTCCCGAGCAGGTGGTGTTGGAGTACGTCGAGCTGCACAAGGAAAGCTTCTTCGATCAGGTCGAAGTCAGCGATGAAGATCTGCAACCGCTGTACGAGAGCGAGATCGCCAACCTGGCTGAGCAGCGTCAGGCTGCGCACATCCTTATCGAGGGCGATGACCAGGCCGCGCTTACCAAGATCGAAGAGATCAAGGCGCGTGTGGACGCTGGCGAAGATTTCGCTGCCCTAGCCAAGGAGTTCTCGCAGGACCCAGGTTCGGCTGCCGATGGCGGTGATCTGGGTTACGCCGGCCCTGGCGTTTACGATCCGGCCTTCGAGGAGGCGCTCTATGCGCTGCAGCAGGGCGAGGTTTCCGAACCCGTGCAGAGCGAGTTCGGCTGGCACCTGATCAAGCTGCTGGGTGTTCAGTCTCCAGAAGTGCCAAGCTTCGACAGCCTGAAGGACAAGCTGGCGCGTGACTTCAAAGCGCAACAGGTCGAGCAGCGCTTCGTCGAAGCGACCAAACAGCTGGAAGACGCCGCGTTCGAAGCATCGGATCTGGCTCAGCCTGCCCAGGAGCTGGGTCTTGAGGTCAAGACCAGCGAAGCCTTCGGTCGTGAGGGTGGTGCAACTGGCATCACTGCCAACCGCCAAGTGCTGCAAGCTGCCTTCAGCCCTGAAGTTCTGGAAGATGGCACCAACAGCTCGACCATCGAGCTGGACCCGAGCACCGTGGTCGTAGTGCGCGTCAAGGAACACAAAAAGCCCGAGCAGCTGCCCCTGGAGCAGGTTGCTGAAAGCATTCGTGCCCATCTGCAGCAGGAACGTGCCAGTGCCGCGGCCAAGGCCGAAGGTGAGAAGCAACTGGCTGCTGCCCAGGCCGGTGAGCAGCCTACTGCTGATTGGCAAGTTCAGGAGGCGGCCACTCGTAGCCAGGACGGCATCGAGCCCAAAGTGCTGCAGGCGCTGTTCCGTATGCCCAAGCCAGACAAGGCGGGCGAGCCCACCTTTGCCGGCGTGACTCTGAACAATGGCGATTACGTCGTGCTGCGCCTCGATGGCGTGAATGTACCGGAAGAGGCGCTGGCTGACGAAGAGCTCGCCATGTACCGCCACTTCCTGGCGTCGCGTGTCGGCCAGCAGGACTTCGCCGCACTGCTCAAGCAGCTGGAAGCCAAGGCTGATATCGAGCGTTTCTGATCGCTGTCCGTTACGAGAAAGCCCCGCCAAGTGCGGGGCTTTCTCGTTGTGCGCCAGGCATGGCGCGTAGCGCCGTGGGTCGCGGTAGGGA
>NZ_JAOCLK010000063.1:0-19608 GCF_029845265.1 Ectopseudomonas oleovorans | reverse complement strand
GTTGCCTGTTCGCTATCCAGATGCATAGCCAAAGTACTACGTACTAGTTGCTCTAGATCCGCTGTGCCGTACTCGGCAAGAGCGATTGCCCAAAGACGCTTTTGTTGATCGCGTGTCATGTAGTGCTCAAAACAAAAAAGGCCGCGAATGCGGCCCTTCCTGCGGAGTGATCCAGCTTACTGGAGCCAGCTCTCAACCACATCAGCGCCGTACTGTTCTTTCCAGGCTTTCAAGACCTTGTGGTTGCCACCTTTGGTCTCTACCACATCACCGGTATTTGGGTTCTTGTAGCGCTTCATGGTGCGCTCACGACGAACCTCTTTCACGGCTACAGGGGTGGACTTGCCCGCATTTGGGTCGAGCAGGGCAATGACATTGCGCAGAGAGTAGCCGTAATCAGCCAAGAGACCGCGCAGCTTGTTTTCAAACTCAATCTCTTTCTTGAGCTTCTCATCATTTTTCAACGCTTCGAGGCGCTTCTGCTGCTCGGCAATCTGGGCTTCGAGAGCCTTATATTCTGCAATGATCGACATTTCGAATCCTTAGTTGAGGCACTGGTATACAGAGAATACCTGCAAGAGCAGAAATTACCAAATAAAGGCCAAGCTCTTCTACTGTGACAGTATTGCTTTAAGTGCAAAAACGCCGTTTTCGAGCAGAGGATCAGTAAATCCATGTATAGAGTAGGGGCTTACAAGGCAAGGCTTGGGCTGAAAGGACTCTCACCAAAGCGCAATTTTGTGTTGCTGCCGAAGCCAAAGTGCCCTTTGGATGAGAGCATTCAATATGGCTTTTGCCTCCTGCCGTGTCTGATGGCGAGCGTGTCGCAAATGATGGCGCCCATGAGTCTGTCTACCAGCGATTTGCTGGAATGGGCCAGGCAGTACTGCTTTGGCTGGGCTGCACTTGATGGGAGGGTCATTCAAACCGGTGATCATTCATCGCTATCGAACGTTACCTCACCGTTCTGTGTCTCAAGCTAGTGCAGGTCGGTGCGCAGACGAGTACTAAAAAAAGCGCTCATCATATAAATCCTGCATGGATTTAGAGACGGGCCTGCTTAGAAGCGTTTTATGGGCTTCCTTGGCTAGAAGGATATTTATCCCCTTTTTCAGTAGATAGCTTAGTTGTAGATTTGTTTTTCTGTGTTCCTCGATGAAATTTGCTTTCAGTTCAATTGAGGATTTTAGGGTTAGCGCATATGCCAGCTCGTTATTGGTATTACATATGTCAATGGAGCTTGAAATGGTTATCAGAGCCTCCTCAAGATTGTTAACCTGGAGAAATATTTTTGTCAGCAGGAAAAAGTATTTCGGTTCTTGAGGGTCTTTAGAAATTAGTGTTAAAGCAATATTCCTGAGTTTTTGGTGCGGAAGATCTATGCTCGCGTCTTGCAGTTCCAGGTACTGACGTAGCGTATTTCGCTTATCGGCTTCAATCCACGGGTATGGATAAATATTATGATTTGTTTTATTTAGCTCAAAGTCGTAACCATAGTAAATATTATCGCAGACTGGCGCCTCACCTGAGGCGATCCACAAGTTACCACTTTTGGTGTCGACGACAATCGATGTTACGTTGTCTTTGAAGCCAATCGTGCCAGCGTTAGATCGCTCATGTGATGCGGCCTCGTCATATCGATCACCCAGCAGTGAGGAAAGCGATTCAGGAGTGAAAGGCTTCTGCCAGTCCCTGAAAATAGACTGCGCTCTAATCATTCGCCCACTGATGTTGTCATGAAAAATCCGAGATTTCTTCAGTATATCCAGAGACTGGCCCTCGTCAGTTTGGGCGTGGTTGGCCATAAAAAAGAGTTCGGCATCTTGCTCCTTAATAAAGAGACTATTTGCAACGCACTCAATCAATAAAGATCTACCACTTTTGTCGGCGATTACCAGTGCAAATGATCCTGCAAAGGTGTATTGCCGGACAACCTCAACTGCTTTCTCAAGGGTAGAGCATTTCGCCATGATTTCGTGCTCAATGCACGAAAAAGGCGTTCCATTTGCTGTTGCTCCTTGCAGACCTAGAAAGTGTCCACCAACAAACAAACCATGCTCGTTTATTGCTGAGTTACACTTAAGTATCCCTGCTGCTGTTACCGAGACATACTTATAAAGACCGGGATTTGCATATCGAATTACCAGCTGATTTTTACACCAGTAGTTGCCACCTGCGTAGTCAGTATTTCTTGCGATGAGCCCCCCACCCGAATTGCTAAATGACTGTCCAATAACGGCAGTTGAACATTCAGCTAAAGAATTGACTTGGAAAAAGCCTTTTAAGGCCTTTCCCATAGCGCACATCTTCAACTCGGAGATGGAATTAGCTCTGAATAGTTTTCTGTAGGAGATACCTGCACCATCGGCGATTCCTTTAAGCTCTTTACGAAATCTCGTTGTGCAGTTTTTTTCTAGCGGCCCAAAAATAAATAGGTCAAGTATCAGCGTGATAAGCCACTCAATCAATCTGGAGTTAGTTTTGACCCCTATGCTCTGTGATGGCCTTTCGAAGTACTTGTAAACTCCGTTACGTATTTGCAATCGGAGTAACTGTCCCTGAGCATAGCCATTCTCGTAGTCGTCGCCGCTGACGATCATGAAATAAGAATGATTCTGATAGCGGGCCACGGCACTGTCTGGGCTATCGACACTTCTTTTCTGTTTGAGAAACTCTTTATCCCTGAATGTATTGCCATTACTGAGTAATCTCACTCGTGCCTCTCTTTATAAAATTAGGCTTTCGGTTCCCAGCGCCGGTGCTTGAACGGCGACTGAGCAGGGGTAAAGGTCAGGATAGTGAACGCGTTCAGCTAAATGTAGACTTGTTCTTGATGAAAGGCAACAAAGAGCAGTGCTGCGGGTTAGCGATCAGGTGGTGAGAGTGTTTTAGGCTTGCACTTCGTTCGCGCCGGTAGGCCTTAGCGTTGTGTTTCTAGTCGCTGGCGTGGATGCAATAGATCTCACGGGAGTCGAGATGGCATCTTTGGCTACGGTCGAACTAGATGCTATGACTTCGGGCTTTAATATCTTGATTGTTTCAGCATCTCGAAATGCCATTAAGGCTGCATGGCTGCATGGCTGCATGGCTTCAGGGGCTGCCTCTGGTAAAAGTTCTAATCGAGATATGTGCTTTCAAAATGGCTGTGGCCAGGTCAGTCAGGCGAGTGGGACATTGATGTTAGGCGAGAATAAAATCTCACTTTTTGATAAGCGCAAAAGGAATGTGTAGCACTATTTCTTGATTAGTAACTTGGGGCGAACATACGTTTACAAACTAAATATAAGCAATCTACGGCTGTTACGAGATTTATCGATAAGTTTCATGCAACCAGATGGAGCTTGGCAGCGGTGTTGTATCTACATGAATGGCGAAGGGTAAAAGAAGTGCCTATCGAGAAACCCAACAATAGTCTTGTGAATAGTGAGGAATAATTTTGGTAATGCGCATGTTGCGTGATCAAAATTTCGGCGCCAAGGTACGCCAAAAAAACATCAGTGCAATAGTAGGTGTGGCAGTCGTAACTTAGCTTGCCCTGATGCCCTGAACTGCATCAGCGAGTACCACCCGATTTTGCGTTCAAAAGTCGCGATGACGTAGAAGCTACCGCTAGTGGTATGTAGTACCCAGAAGCCGCTTTCTTTATGAAGGTGGATAACATCTGACGTACGAATTGTTACCCCTTCCCTGAATACTTTTCGTGAGCTGCTATGGCTGAAAACGCGACCGACGCCGCACCTAGCGAAGATATAGACATCAGTCAGGTATCCAGTCACTCGCCATGAGAATTGTGTGTTTTGTGCTTTGATCAGGCGTAGCTTGGTGCGTCTTGAAAGGCCGGCTGCTGACATCAAAAAATTCGCCCAAGGGTCTCAAGAGAAGCTCTTGCTCTGATGCCATCGCCGATCAAGATGTAAGTCGAATTTAGTGTCATGAAGATGAACCCGTCTTCGAATTTATGGAGATAGCTTGTGCGCACAAAGTCGCCAACATCCCATCTACGCTGACTGTCGTAAATCACGGTATGTGCGTAGAGGACGACTGGCTGACGGTTCGTTCTAGCTAGCTCATCTCGCTGCTCTTGAGTTACATCTAAATCCAGCCATCTCCAATTGGATACCAGGCAATATTCTGCATAGGGGTAGCGCTCAAGGACAATCCGCACAGCCTCATCCTGACCGACCTTAGATCCAGACATCGGTATTCCATCGCCGTAGAGCAGATCTGTTATCTCATGTAATTCTTTCATCGCTTAGCCCCCGTAGTAGCGGCGCGCCGGAGACTCAGCGGTGTAGAGCACTACATCAGACCCAACCTGAACTTGACTGGACATTACCTTGGAGGGGCCGCCGAATTGGTAGCAACCAAACTTGGTATGGACAAGATGAAGTAACTCGCCGCGTTTAGTTCGCTCTTCGATGAATTTCAGGACATCCGCGACGGCAATTCCTTTGTTGTCAGGAAAGTCACAGCTAACGACCGCCTGGAAGCTTCGGATGTAAAGCCCTTCGCCAGGGGCATTAAGGGTTCGCTTGATGATCTCTGGATCATTTGTAGCGATGGTGTTTACAACGCTATTGGTTTCGACACTGGCCAGCGTAATGCTCATCCAGCGTTCGCTTCCTTTTTTGTTAAGGCACCAGAGCCCTGCGCTTTCTGACTTGAACTCAAAGTCTATATGTCCGGCCTTGGCAGCCATCGTGTTTCTCCGCTTCGAATATTTGTTCAGTTGCTACGTCGCCTCACGGGCAAGTCTTAACCTTTGGTGCCAGGAGCACAGGTTTGGCATTCTTTTTTTGGACTCAGTTGGCTTGGCCTCGCCCTAGACGTTCCGCTGCCTGCCTGATTGCTTGTCGCCTAAAATTTCAATTGGCATGTATTGACAGGTTTTGCTGTTATGATGAGCCGCCACATCGTTAGCATAATAGCTAACGATGTGGCGCGTCAAAGCTGGTTTGATCCTTGTCTTTGAGCGCAAAGAAAATGAGGTTCGAAAAAGTACTGGGACAGGTGCTCAGAGACATCAGGCTCCAAGCAGGACTCTCGCGCACTGAGTGTGCAGAGCGAATCCACAAAGCAAACCTAAGCAAAATTGAGAATGGTCAGACTCTCCCTCGCATCGATACGCTTGCTGCACTCTGTGAGCTGATGGGTATAGCCCTTGCGGATTTTCTTTTGATTGTGGAAGCGCGCCAATCTGGTCTTGCCGTCGAAGATCAGATACAAAGGAGCAACAAAAGGCTCAGGTCGTTGTGTGATGCTGGGCGGCTTGAGCCTGTTAGCCAAGATGATGCTGCTCGTGGGATTCGAGGGCAGAAAGCGGACAACACACGTGCAGCCGTCTCGCGGTTACAGACCGAAGGGCTGAGCAAGGAAGAGGTAGCTAGAAAGTTGGATCTGGGGCTTCGCACTGTTCAGCGGTATTGGTCTAAAGCGTAGTAGCACAGGTAATTTGACCGCACCGATGCGCTTATACTCAGACGGTGTAAGTTTTAGGGGGTGGGCAAAATCTTTCCTGCGTTCCCTCCATGACCAGCCGCTCAAGCGGTGGCTCAACTTTCACAGCGGCGATCACAATGTCACCAGAAATCGGCTGTTTAGACCGGTTTACTATCAGCAGGTCGCCACAGAAAATACCTACGCCGCTCATGCTGTCGCCGCCACAGTGAACCAGGCAGGGGAGGGCATTTGGCTATCTACGTAGCCTCATGCTTCTGGACATGCCAATGGGTAGAAGCATGAGGGGCGGAGGGTGATTGCGCTCAGCTCATTTAGTTGTAATCGCATGCTTTCGGTTAGCATTGCGGAAATCACGGTACGAAAAATATTTGCCGGGCAATAAGGTGCAACGGGTTGCATTTTGTGGAAAAGGTTGATAAGCTATTGAAATCTAGAGCTTAACTCCGATTAAGCCCCGGTTTTACTGGCTTCTAGGTGGTTGAGGTTTGGGGACTATGTCAAGAAGATTCCTCCGCAAGGAGAGCTACCTTGTATAAGAGTTCGAATCTCACCGCTTCCGCCAACTCTCCAAAATTGCTACGACGCAATTACTGATCCTAATCTGGCGCTTGCTTTTTGACTACCGTGCGCCAAGCTAGGTCAGGCCTTGGCTTTTTGTTAAGGTGACCGGCAAGTTCAATCTCACCGTCGTTGCACGGTGGCTGACAAGGTGCAACGAGGTGGCGATTGATTAGGGTCCTGGTTGTCGACGATCACGATCTGGTTCGCACGGGCATCACCCGTATGCTGGCCGATATCGACGGTCTGCAAGTCGTGGGCGAAGCCTGCACTGGCGAAGAAGCCCTGCTCAAGGTTCGCGAACTCAAGCCCGACGTCGTCCTGATGGACGTCAAGATGCCAGGTATCGGCGGCCTGGAAGCCACCCGTAAGCTGATGCGCAGTCATCCCGATATCAAGGTCGTCGCCGTTACCGTGTGTGAGGATGAACCTTTCCCGACGCGCCTGCTGCAGGCGGGCGCCGCTGGTTATCTGACCAAGGGTGCAGCGTTGGATGAGATGGTGCAGACCATTCGTCTCGTATTCGCCGGCCAGCGCTACATCGACCCGCAAATCGCCCAGCAACTGGCGCTGAAATCCTTCCAGCCGCAGAACAGTGGTTCGCCATTCGATCTGTTGTCCGAGCGCGAAATCCAGATCGCGCTGATGATCGCCAACTGCCACAAGGTGCAGAACATCTCGGACAAACTGTGCCTGTCGCCGAAGACGGTCAATACCTACCGCTATCGCATCTTCGAGAAGCTCTCTATCACCAGCGATGTCGAGCTGGCTTTGCTCGCGGTGCGCCACGGCATGGTCGACGCCGTCAGCTGAAAATGCCTGCCCCATTCGATCCGAGTGCCTTCCTGGCGACCTGCAGTGGTCGCCCCGGCGTCTATCGCATGTTCGATAGCGAGGCTCGCCTGCTCTACGTCGGCAAGGCGAAAAACCTCAAGAAGCGTCTCTCCAGTTACTTTCGCAAGACCGGTCAGGCACCCAAGACGGCCGCGCTGGTCGCACGTATCGCGCAGATCGAAACCACCATCACCGCCAACGAGACCGAGGCACTGCTGCTCGAGCAGACCTTGATCAAGGAATGGCGGCCGCCTTACAACATCCTGCTGCGCGACGATAAATCCTATCCTTACGTGTTTCTCTCTGACGGCGACTTTCCACGGCTCGGCATTCACCGAGGGGCGAAGAAGGCCAGGGGGCGCTATTTCGGCCCTTATCCCAGTGCATTGGCGATTCGCGAGAGCCTGAGCCTGCTGCAGAAGACCTTCCTGGTTCGCCAGTGCGAGGACAGTTACTACAAGAACCGCACGCGACCTTGCCTGCAATACCAGATCAAACGCTGCAAAGCCCCCTGCGTCGGCCTGGTCAGTCCGGAGGAGTACGCCGAGGACGTGCGTCACTCGGTGATGTTTCTCGACGGCCGCAGCAATGCACTGAGTGAGGAGCTCTCGGCCAGTATGGAAAAGGCCTCGATGGCCCTGGAGTTCGAGCGCGCCGCTGAGCTGCGTGATCAGATCGCAATGCTGCGCCGTGTGCAGGACCAGCAAAGCATGGAAGGTGGCACCGGCGACGTCGACGTGGTCGCGGTGATGCTCACCCCCGGCGGCGCCTGCGTCCACCTGATCAGCGTGCGTGGTGGGCGTGTACTGGGTAGCAAGAATTTCTTCCCGCAGGTGGCGATTGAGGAGGAGGGCGGCGATGTGCTGATGGCCTTCCTCGCTCAGTACTACCTGGGCAATGCCGAGCGCGATCTGCCCAGCGAGCTGATCGTCAACGTGCAGCATGAAGACTTCGCCACGCTGATCGAGGCCATCGAGTCGTTACGCGGCCGTAGTCTCAGCATCAGCTTGCGCGTGCGTGGCACGCGAGCTCGTTGGCAGCAGCTTGCCGTGACCAACGCCGAACAGGCGCTGGCCGCACGCCTGGTCAACCGGCAGCATCTGGCCGAGCGTTTCGAGGCGCTGGCTACCGTGCTGGAAATGGACGAGCCGCCGCAGCGCATGGAATGCTTCGATATCAGCCATTCCAGTGGTGAGGCGACGGTCGCCTCATGCGTGGTATTCGGTCCCGAAGGTCCGCTGAAATCCGATTACCGGCGCTTCAATATCGAGGGAGTGACCGCTGGCGACGACTACGCCGCGATGCACCAGGCGTTGACTCGGCGCTTCAGCAAGATCAAGGATGGCGAAGGCAAGTTGCCCGATGTGCTGCTGGTGGACGGTGGCAAGGGGCAGTTGGCCATGGCGCGCGAGGTACTGCAGGAGCTGGCCGTGCCGGATCTGATTCTGCTTGGTGTGGCCAAGGGCACGACGCGCAAGCCGGGCCTGGAAGTGCTTTACTTGAACGATGCCGAGCATGAGTTCACCTTGCCCGGCAACTCCCCGGCACTGCATCTGATTCAGCAGATCCGTGACGAATCGCACCGCTTTGCGATCACCGGGCACCGTGCGCGACGCGGCAAGACCCGACGTACCTCTACATTGGAAGAAGTGCCTGGTATCGGCCCCAAGCGGCGGCGCGAATTGCTCAACCACTTCGGCGGCCTGCAGGAATTGTCCCGTGCCAGCGCTGAAGAAATTGCCAAAGCGCCCGGAATCAATAAAAAGCTCGCTGAGTCGATTTATGACGCTCTGCACAGCGAGTAGAATGCCCGCTCACCTCGCAGCCTTGTTGTGCCGATGAATATCCCCAACCTGCTTACCGTGCTCCGGGTCGCACTGATACCGGTTTTCATCCTCCTGTTCTATCTGCCGTTTGCCTGGAGTTACTGGGCAGCCAGCGGAGTTTTTGCCGTTGCTGCCGTCACTGATTGGCTAGATGGCTACCTGGCCCGACGCTGGGAGCAGGGTACGCCTTTTGGCGCCTTCCTCGATCCGGTCGCAGATAAATTGATGGTTGCTGTAGCCTTGGTGCTGTTGGCTGCCGAACATTCCAATCTTTGGCTGACGCTGGCGGCGGCGATCATCATCGGTCGCGAGATCGTCGTCTCTGCGCTGCGCGAGTGGATGGCCGAACTGGGGGCTCGGGCACATGTGGCCGTGTCCAACCTTGGCAAGTGGAAAACCGCCGCGCAAATGCTGGCGCTGGTCATCCTGCTGGGTAATCCACCGGTGTTCACCTTCTGGGTCGTGCTCGGATATATCTTGCTGGTGGTCGCAGCCGTGCTCACATTGTGGTCGATGCTGCAGTACCTGTTGGCCGCCTGGCCACACCTCAGCACCACCTCGGAAAAGAAATAAGTATTTTTGAATCAAAGGGTTGACGGCGCGATTCGATTCTATAGAATGGCGCCCGTCGACAAGACAAGCGGGAATAGCTCAGTTGGTAGAGCACGACCTTGCCAAGGTCGGGGTCGCGAGTTCGAGTCTCGTTTCCCGCTCCAGCTTTACACGAGTCGCCAAGGCGGTTCGTTTGCTTCATGGCTGAGTTGCAGAGTGGTTATGCACCGGATTGCAAATCCGTGAACGCCGGTTCGATTCCGACCTCAGCCTCCAATTTAAAAGGCCTCGTAGATCCATGATTTACGAGGCCTTTTTCATTACCCCTGATGTGCTTTGGCATACCTTGCGAGGACGGGGAGGGCTGTATATAGTCCGGTTCTTTGCACAGCGCTACCGCCCGAATGGCGAAATCGGTAGACGCAGGAGACTTAAAATCTCTCGCCAGTAATGGCGTGCCGGTTCGAGTCCGGCTTCGGGCACCATTCATCTGTTTCTAGCAGTCTCTATAAGTCTACGAAACCCATCTAAACCGGCACTCTTGGCCGGTTTTGTTGTTTATGGCTGTCTACTCTTGTCTCTAGGCATATACCTAAAATGGGTATACGTTTAGGTATACGCCGGTTCGGCAAGGGAGGCATATACCTATGGCGCGTACCGTTACCCCACTTTCAGACGCCAAATGCGAGGCCGCCAAGGCTCGGGAAAAGGACTACACCCTGTTTGATGGTCAAGGGTTGTTCCTGCTTGTGAAGCGCAATGGCTCCAAGGTGTGGCGCTTCAAGTTCACCCGTCCTGATGGCCGCGCCGGATTGGCCACCTTCGGCAACTACCCAGCCCTCGGTCTAAAGTCTGCGCGTGGTCGCCGTGCTGCAGCCCTTGAGCTGCTGGCCGAAGGTGTTGATCCCATTGAGCACGAACAGCAGGCGAGGGCGACCGCCCAGGCCGAGCAGACCAACACCTTCAAGGCCGTAGCATTGGACTGGCATGCGGCCGGTGCCCGCAAGTGGTCGCCGGATCATGCCGCCAAGGTGCTGCGCCGCATCGAACAGCACCTGTTCCCGGCGCTCGGTAGCCGGGCGGTGGCAAGCCTCAAGGTGCGTGACCTGCTGGCACCGCTCAAGGCGGCAGAGCAGCGCGATACCCTGGAGCTGGCCGGCCGTTTGCGTCAGTACACCACTGGGGTAATGCGCTACGCCGTCCAGCATGGGCTTATCGAAACCAACCCAGCGAGTGACCTGGTGGGCGCTACGGCGACCCGCAAGGCGCAGCACCGACCGGCGCTCGCACTGGAGCGGCTGCCCGAGTTGCTGGAGCGGATCGACACCTACAACGGCCGCGCACTGACCAAGCTGGCCGTGGCACTCACCCTGCAGGTGTTCATCCGCTCCAGCGAGCTGCGCTTTGCTCGGTGGCGGGAGATCGACATGCAAGCCAGCCTCTGGACGATCCCGGGTGAGCGTGAGGTTATCGAGGGCGTCAAGCACTCCAGCCGAGGGGCCAAGATGCGCACGCCGCACCTGGTGCCGCTGAGCCGCCAGGCGCTGGGGTTGCTCGGGCAGGTTCATATGCTGTCCAGCCGTTATGAGCTGGTGTTCCCTGGCGACCACTACCACCACAAGCCCATGAGTGAGAACACCGTGAATGCTGCCCTACGCCGCATGGGTTACGACACCAAGGCAGAGGTATGCGGGCATGGCTTTCGGGCAATGGCCTGTTCTGCCCTGGTGGAGTCAGGGCTGTGGACGCGCGAGGCGGTAGAGCGGCAGATGAGCCACCAAGAACGCAACACGGTGCGGGCCGCCTATATCCACAAGGCTGAACACCTTGAGGAGCGTCGGCTTATGGTGCAGTGGTGGGCTGACTACCTCGATGCCAACAGGCAGCAGCACGTCACCCCCTATGATTTTGCTCACCGAGGGGAGGGCGCCGCTAACGTGGTGCCGGTCAACTTCGGCAAGGTGGTTTGAGTATGCGAACCCGTACCCCTCAAAAATCCGGTGTAATCGGTGTAACAGGTGTAATGAAAGCTCTGAAAGCCTTGCGTGGCGTGGCTTTCAGAGAAATTACACAAGGCACGGGGAGTGCGTACACCACGTGTAATTTACACCATCGGTGTAATGCCTCGTCCGACACGATACGGCCCCGTTCCTGCCTGTTGGCCTGCTGCGGCATGAGCAAACCAGCGCGGGTATGGTCGCCGACTTCGGGGCCTGGGGGGTGATGATTGGATGACCGCATAGGGTGGAAGATTCTTGTTGGCAGTTATCTGGAACCAGTCGAAAACCCAGTTGAGGGTGTGCGGGCGCGCTTGGCTGACTACCGGCGCTTTGACGATTGCGAAGCGCGAATCAGCTCCATCCTGTCGATTGTGGAGGCTTGCAGGCCTTGGCTGGACGGCGCGCATGCCAGGCGCTTAGCCGAGGCTGCTTACACTCGCAATGACGCAATTGACCAGATGGCAGAAGGCTACGGCGGGCGCGTGTTACCCGGTGAGGTAAGGCGGGCTGCCGGTTATGAGCAAGCCGGCGATATGGAGGCCATATCGGCGTACGTGCTGGCATGCGCTGCGCACGCTCTGCAGGCGCTGCTGCCGATCCTGGCGGGCGAGCGGGGCGGCGCGGATGACTGGGAGTGGCATAAAGTCTTTCTCGACTCTGTAGGCGCGGTGCGTGACTGCGCGGTGCATGGTTACACGGCGCCTAATCCGTCAGGGCTGTCGGCCGGCGAGATAGATGCCTGTTTTGAGATAGCCGACCTTGCTGACGCTGCAGCGCTGATAGCTACGCGCTCTGCCAGCGGCTATCGAGGGATTGAAGGGTATCAGCCGGTAGGCGGCTTGCTGGTCGAAGGGCGGCGACAGCTTGACGGAACAGATGCCCGCGATGAGGCAATCCGGCTCAAGGCGCTAGAGCTGATTAGAACCGGCACGAAGCTACATAACCTGAGCAGCAAGTTGCGTGGATGGCTGCTACGGGGCACCGGAAAATCTCTGAGCAAGCCGGCGATGAACGCCATTCTCAAGCGCTACGGCCTACACAGTTCACCCGCGAAGAAAAAGTAAAGCCAGCTTCGCCCTGTCAATCGCGCGCCAATAGCCTCCTGCCTGAACCAATTTACAGGAGGCTACCCATGGATCACCCGACCCGAAAACCTGCCGCGCTCTCTGCTGGCAGTCGCCCTGCTTCTGCAATGGATGCGACAGCCGGCGCCATCCCCCGTGACCCGTCCACCACCCTGATTCGTATCAATGAGGTGGTGGCCATTGTCGGCTTGGCGCGCCCCACCATCTACAAGCTGCTGCGCCAACCTGAGAGCGGCTTTCCCCAGCCGGTAAAGCTGAGCGATAGCACCGCCCGTGGCGCGCCTGTGGCATGGGTTCTTGGTGAGGTTAATCAGTGGGTGCTGGCTCGCATCGCTGCGCGTGGGAAGGCTGCCGCATGACGCCGATATTCCTGCCGCACACGGCCCTTGATGCCATCGACGAACTGGGCGCCGCCGCGCTGCCCGAGACTGCCCGACAGGGGCGCAGCCGTCTCTGTACTTTGCGTGACCGAGCCCTGGCAGACGGTGCGCATGTGCTGCTGTTGCTCTGGCCAACCTTCGAGTGGGCATTGCTCGCTGTCGAGGTGCCGGCCGGCGTGGTGATCAAGGACGCTGCGCAGCTCATCCCCAACCTGATGGCCAATCCAGAGGCGCTGCAGCAGATGCACCGCAATGCCACGCAAGGCCAGCACCTGGCCTGGCTGCATCTGCAGCGCCCGACTACCACGATTCACTAATGAAAACGCCCCCGGTGGCAGCCGAGGGCGTTAGAGGTGACGCACTGTGTTCGATCAATCTATGCCTTGGCCGAGTGTCGCGCAAGCAATGCGCTCGCTCTTGAACCTTGCGCGAGCCAATCGGCCGCGCTACTCTGCGCCCGTCGCTGTCAATCCAGCGGCCGGGTTTGGCGACCCGATCAGCAAAAGGCGCACAGGCGCCATAGACCCCATTGCAGGCGCTTTTTTTGTGCCCGCAATGCCGTGTTATGGCGGCCGTGCGTGGGAGACCTTCGGGTCTGCCGGGTTCCTTTTGCCCCGGTTCGCCAACCTGCGCACGGCTGCCACCCTTATCCGTTTGGCGACGGTACGTGGCAGCTCCTACCAAGCAAAAGGAGCACCACCCATGAAGCACCCGCACGCCCTCAATCCGTCCAAAGCACGCGCCGCCGCTCACCGGGCAATGGCCCTTGCTGCACTGCGTAGCACTTCCTCCCTTGCCGTTCGGCTCAACCGCTACAACCACCACCGCGCCATCCAGCGCTCTCTTGAAGCACAAGCCAATGCCTGCGATTGGCTGGAGAGCTTGGAGGGCGACGCCTGGGCCGATGCCTGCGAAGAGATTGCAGCTGCCCTCAAGGCCAAGGAGGTGAGCCATGGATAACCTCGATTCGCGTTGGGAGTTGGATCAATTGAGTCAGCGTGCCGATGGCCTTACCTCGGCCGGCATGGGCTTGGAGGCAATCGGTCGGCTCTTGAATGAAAGCGAGCTGCACGCCGATGACGTTAACGGCTTGCAACAGGCTGTCATGGCGCTGGGAAACTATGTGCGCGTGACTGGCTTCGAGCTGTACGCGCAGGCCGAGAAAATGAAAGGGGGTGCGAAATGAAGCGCCGCCGCATTCTGACCCAGCCTCAGGAGTTCAGCCGCTTCCCCGCCGGCATGCTGTTCGCCGTTAAAGCAGGCATGCCGGTCGCTGATGCCTTGGAGCAGGCATCCAACCTACTCGCCTGCGTGGAGAACCTGGCGGTACAGATTGGCGATGAGGCAAACCGGGGCGGTGATATTTTCGCTATCCAGTACCTGGCCGAGATGGCCAAGGCATTGGTAGATGCCAGTGCCGGCGGGGTGTTTGACGCGGAGGGCGGCCAATGACTGACGCCCGAGAGCACAAGAAGTACCCCACCTTTGCCGAGGTGAAGCGCGCCGCCCTGCAGGCCATCGACCGGGTGCTGTCGCACTGGTTGCCCGGTGGCAAGCGGGTGGACGGTGGCAAGGAATACACCGCACCCAACCCAACGCGGGCCGACAAGCGCGCTGGCTCGCTCAAGGTGAGCCTGGCCAAGGGCACTTGGAGCGACTTTGCTACCGGCGACAAGGGCGGCGACCTGATAGACCTGGTGCGCTACCTGGACGGCGGCAGCGAGGTGGACGCTTGCAACAAGCTGGCGGACTTCCTGGGTGTTACGCCAGGCACTGTCAGCGCCAGCGCGCCGGCCAGCAACAAGCCCAAGGCGCCCGAGTGGGTGCCGGTGCTGCCAATTCCTGATGAAGCCATGCGCAAGGTGCTGCAGACGCACCGCCAGCACGGCAAGCCGTCGAAGGTGTGGATCTACCGTGCCGCCGATGGCCAACCGTTGATGGTGCTGTATCGCTTCGACCTGGGGCCGGATGAAAGCGGCACGCCGCGCAAGGTGTTCGCCCCACTGACCTGGTGCAAGCACTCGGGCAATGGCTCGCTGTCCTGGCGTTGGCAGGTGTTGCCCGAGCCGCGCCCGCTGCTGCGCCTCGATGAGCTGGCCACCCGAGCGGCTGCCCCGGTGGTGCTGTGCGAAGGCGAGAAAGCGGCAGACGCTGCCGCCGAGCTGCTGCCGGGCTACGTCGTTACCTGCTGGCCCAACGGCACCAACTCTTGGCAGAAAGCCGACTTCGGCCCGGTGGCCGGTCGCCATGTGCTGCTGTGGCCGGACAACGACGCGCCGGGCCTCAAGTGCATGGATGCCCTGGCCGAGCACCTGCGCCAGCTTGGCGCGGCCTCCGTGCGCTCGGTAGCGCTGACGGTGTTCAGCCAGCGCCCTGGCCTCGATGGCGACCGGCCCACCTTCGCCCCTGGTGGCGAATGGGCCGAGGGTGACGACGCCGCCGATGCAGTGGCCAAGGGCTGGACGGCGGCGCACCTGGCCGAGCTGGAACGCACCGGGGAACTGTTCGCCCTGGCGCCGGCTGCAGCGCCTGCCAGTAAAGGTAAGGGCGGCAAGCCCAGCACCAAGGGGAGTGCCAGCAGCAAACCGGCACCAACCGAGAAGCCCGCGCCCCTGCCGGCGGGCTTTCGCGTCACAGCCGATGGCGTGTTCTATGCCGGCGAGGATGGCGAGGCGCGGCCGGTGTGTTCATGGCTGGAAATTAAGGCGCGCACTCGAGACGGTAACGGCGGGAGCTGGGGTCTGCTGGTGGAGTTCGACGACCCGGACGGCGACAAGAAGCGGCTTAACATCCCAGCCCGTGCCATGGCTGGCGACTTCGGAAAGGAGGTGGTCGCTCCACTGGTTGACGCAGGCTTGCGCCTGGCTCCCGTGCGTACCGCCCGCAATTCACGCAACGACCTGCAGAGCTACCTGCAGGGCTATGACAGTGCCGAGCGGGCTCGGCTGGTCACGCGCCTGGGCTGGCATGGCGATGCCTACCTGCTGCCGGATCGCCAGATAGGGCAGAGCGTAGAGCACCTGCACTTCTACGAAGCCGGCGCACGCCTCCCGCCGATCAGCCAGGCCGGCACCCTGGAACAATGGCGGCAGCAGGTTGGCGCGCTTTGCGTCGGTAACAACCGGCTGGCGTTCGTGGTGTGCGTGGCCTTCGCCGGCCCGCTGCTGCATCTGTTGGGCGCCGAGTCGGGTGGCTTCCACCTCTATGGCGACAGCTCGGGCGGCAAGACCACGCACTTGCAGGTAGCTGCCTCGGTGTGGGGTGGCCCCCGATTGGTAATGCCGTGGCGGGCGACGGACAACGCGATGGAGAGCATTGCCGCCGCTCTGTCTGATGCGCTGTTGATCCTGGACGAAATTGGCCAGTCAGAGCCACGCATTATCGGCGAGATGGTCTACATGCTTGGCAATGGCACCGGCAAGGCTCGCGCCAATGATCGAGGACAGGCCGGTCGACAGGTGCATGAGTGGCGTTTGCTGTTCCTTTCCACCGGGGAGAAGACGCTAGCGCAGCACATGGCCGAGGCACACAAGGAACTGAAAGCAGGGATGGAGGTTCGGCTGCTGGCCGTACCTGCAGACGCTGGCAAGGGTCTCGGGCTGTTCGAGGTGCTGCATGGCTTCGAGGATGCTGCCGCGCTGTCGGATGCACTCAAGGCCCGGGCAGGCAAGTTCTACGGCACGCCGGCTCTGGCCTTCCTGTCGGCCCTCTGCGAGCCGGGCAAGCTGCGCGGCTATGCGGCCGTGGTGCGCAGTACGGTGGAGCGCTTCACTGCCGAGGCGTTGCCGGCTGACGCGAGCGGCCAGGCCCAGCGAGCTGCGGCGCGCTTTGGCCTGGCTGCTGCAGCCGGCGAACTGGCCACGTCGCTGGGCGTCACGGGCTGGCCGGATGGCACGGCCACACACGCGGCCAGGGTGTGCCTGGGCGCCTGGCTCGCTGAGCGGGGCGGGGCTGGCAACCTAGAAGGCGACGCCATTGTGCAGCGCCTGCGCCTGACCATCGAGCGCTATGGCGAAAGCCGGTTTACCCGCTGGGAGAGCGTCGCCGCCAAGGTCGACGACCACAGCCCGCGCACGGTTGACCGTCTCGGCTTCCAGCGCACGGACAGCCACGGCTATGGAGATATTCTCTACACCACCAAGACTTACTACTTCCTGACGACTGCCTGGAGCAATGAGGTGTTCAAGGGCATGAACGCCCGCAACGTGAACAGGGAGCTGGTCGCACGTGGGATTTTGCTGCCCGGCAAGGATGGCAAAGCCGCACAGGTTACGGCGTTGCCCGGCATGGGCAGCACGCGTACCTATGTGGTGAGCAATGCCGCGCTGTTCTCCGAAGACGCAGCAACCGAGGCCGCATAAGCCAGGGCTGCCGCATGCAGGAGAGTGCCGGCCGCCTTCGGGCCTGGCCCGCCCGTGAACGAACAGACCCTATATCGAATTGGAGATTTAACGAGATGACTCATACCAAGACTTCGGAAGACGTTTATCAATCCCTCAAGGCCGCGTTGGCCGATGCTCTGCAGTCTCAGCAGGTTGCCGACTCTGAGGTGGCACAAGTTGCCAAGCAGTTGCAGGCGGTTGCCCCCCGGCTCACTGCTTTGAGTGAGAATGGCGCCGCCGCCATTGATAAAGCCGCCCAATCTGAAGGCCAGATTGCACGGGAGATTGCCGAGGCACTCGCAAATGGTTCGCCGGATAAGGCTATTCAGGCTTTGGAAGTTCGCCTAGTTGATGCGCGGCGTGCCCTCACCACTGCCCGGCAGGCTGTAGCTGATGACGCTGGATTAATGGATGCTTTGCGTAACAAGGCGGAAATGCTCACTGCTGAAATGGAGCAGGCCGAGAATAGGGCAGCTAAGGCTCTAGCCCGTGTGCAAGGTGCCAAGGCCGCGCTGGCCATGGCTGCGTGGAATGACGCCGCTCTTGACCTGTTGGCGAGGTACGGCGCTCCGCTTGTGCAGTTGCTGAGTGACGGTGGCTACCATGAGACCAATGACCTCAATATCCCGTTCTTCTCGTCAGGTGGGAGCCGTGTGCGCCTGGGCCGGCATGACCTGGTGGAGTTGGCTGGCCGTGCCAACGCCCAGCCGCAGGGTCTCTGAGTGGCCGGCATGAGTACCCCATATCGCGCCGCTGTCTCACGTCAACTGCGTAATGGCTTTAAGACCGTACAGGGCCTGCCGGTGATATGGCAGGCCGTATGCTGGGCCGCAGTGAGCGAGGGGGCAAGCCATGCGATGGTGCGCCCGCTATCCACCGAGGCAAACGCGAACTGGGCAAGAGACGTGCTCACAAAGCAGTATCCGGGGCGCGCGTATGAGGTTAACTGCTACCCGCTGGCCAAGCCTGTCGAGGCCTCACAGTTAACCACTTTCGAGTCCTGGGCAATGGATGAGGTCAAACGGCTGGAGCTGGCGCAACGTCAAGCCGGTTAGCCCCAGCGCTGTCCGCTTGTTATTCGCCGCTGGTGTAACCAACGCCAGCGGCTTTTTATTGCCTTGGGCATTACACCAATGGCGTGTTTTATCGATGGTGTAAGGCATGAGCGATAAAGGTGTAATGCGGCTGCAAGCCCCGTCACTACTGGCTTTCAGCAAGTCAATTACACCTCTTACACCCATTACACCGGAATCTTTGGCATGTGGGATCGCGCGCCCCCGCCCCCGCGTGGGTGGATGCCACCAGCGGCCCAAGACTATGCGTCGGGTTCATGTTGATGGGGGCAGGCACCTGCCATATCAGGCCGGGGCCCCTGCAATGGAAGGCCCGTCACGGGTAATTCGAGCCCCGCTCTCGGGCTAGTGCACGGCCCTGAAAGTTAGTGAATTATTGAAATCGGTTAACTGGTGAAACTCCATAGAAATCATGAAATCTACTCATGTAGAAAATGGGGTCTATCTCAGCGCGCTACCCTTTGCGGGAAATCGAGCCGCGCCCAGTCGATAGCCGCCCGGCCTGCAGAAATGGCGGTCTTTCAACTTGGAGGGTAGGGGGGTACTTTGGGTTTTAGGTATACGTATAGGTATACGGTCTGCTTGCGTTGCATGTAGAGACCAATAATTACTGGCTATGTAGCGATGTGTTCTAGTCCGGCTTCGGCACCATGATTTATGCGGGTTTCAGGATTGGGATTTGGCGCAATGCTTTCCGCAATCCTGAAGCTTTTCCGCAATTCATCTGGTCAGCTTAATTTTCTTACCCCTTCGCTTTCTGGTGTACTGCTCGGTCAGGTCGGTGCCTGCTTTGGCCTGTAGATCGCCTGGTTGAAGCTACGCGTCTACCGCTTTTCTGGCCTCGAGTCTGATCCTGCTCTTTGCCGGCCCGAGTTCGTCCATATGCAAGCTCTCCCCTGTTCGTTCTCGTATGAGAGGGCCTGGTCCAGGCCATTCCTCACACCTGGGTAATACCGTCGCAATTGTACCCAGCGCATGAGCGGGGGCGGGCGCATCCATGTTTTGATTTTTCAGCTGGTTCGGTATGCGTAACATTCAATATGAATTGTTGCGTATACAGAACATGGACTATTCCCTCATCACGGTGCGACTTGGCGAGCAACTTCGGCAGCGCCGCTTGAATCGTGGGTTGACTCAGGCCGCCCTCAGCCCGAAGAAATAATCCGCAGGCAGTTGAGTGCGCTGGAACGGATACTGGCACGTTCAGATGGACTGGCCGAGCAAGCGCCGCATGTAGTCGCGGCAATCAGGCGTTGTGCCGAGCCTCTCATGCAGACCTTTGGCTAGCATGCTGACAATTCGGTTGTAGTGAAGCGGAGGCGATACCCGAGTTGTTCTGAGAGCGGTAATGGTGACGTGTTCGACACGCGCTGTTTTCTGGACTCCCACCTCCGCAGGAATGACGAGTATCTGGACGTGCATATGAGCCCTCAAGGTTTCGGCCTGAGGGCTTCTTTC